>JADLDG010000035.1 GCA_020846775.1 Nitrospirota bacterium | reverse complement strand
GGATATCCATAAAAGTTTAAGGGGGTCAATAAGGGAATTTATAAGGGAATAATCACAGCAGTAGCTGATTAAAGTACTCTTTGACGATTCCGATAAAAATGATGCAATGATAACCAGTTACGAACAGGATATACACAGCTTTATGAATAAGATCAGAGACACTGACAGCGCTATGCGTTGTGATGCCATCAGGATGATCACTGGGATGAAGGATGCAAGGGTACTTTACCCGCTCATAAAATCACTTCAGGATGATGACCGTGGTGTGCAACAGGCAGCTATGGACGCTCTTATCGGCTATGATGATGAGGCAGCAGTTTATAATCTTATCCCACTTCTGTATGACAGGAGGGTAGCAGTAAAAAACCTTGCACAGGAGATACTGGAAAAGACAGGCCGCAGCGGCCTCGGACTTTTGCATTCACACATACATGATATGGATGAGGACGTTCGAAAGATGATAGCGGACATCATTGGCCGGTTGGAAATTCCAGAAGCCGTTCCTGTTTTAATCGAGATGTTAAAAGATCAAAATGACAATGTGCGAAGTTCAGCAATAGAAGGGCTTGGAAGGATTACAGACCAGTCAATAGTAGATCACCTGATTAATCTTCTTGAACAAGAGGACTGGATTATTTTGTTTGCAGTTGAATCACTTGGCAGGCTCGGCGACGCCAGGGCGGTTAAACCTATCGTAAAACTCCTCATGTCTTCACAAAACATTGATATTCAGTGTATGGCAATAGATGCCTTATCTCAGATCGGAGGAAAAGAGTCTATAGATGGACTGCTTGAGATCATTGATGCCGTTAAACCGGAGATCATGGATATTGCTGTTATGGGTATAGTTACTTTGACTCAGGGAGACATCAGCTCCATAGTTGACATGTTTGGCAGGGATAAATTTGTTATGCACCTGGTTCGGTTCGCAGAAAATACAGATAATACAGAAGAAGGTAATATTAAGAACATTCTTCAGGCCTTTATGACGATTGGCGGTAGTGGGTGTGCGAAAGAAGTACTTAGGCTTATTGAGAAAATTGACGGTGATAATCCTGATCTGGTAAACAAGGCAGTAGAAGTGGTGAAGGTGGTTAGTAATGAAGAAACACTCATAGCCTCACTGAAATACAAGAATCAGAATATAAGGTTGATCTCGATACGGGCGCTAGGACTCACAGGATCTGAAAAGGCCATATCAACTCTTTCCTTATTATTTGACGAAGTTGAAAGAGACCTCAAATATGAGATTCTTAATGCCATAGGAAACATCGGCGGAGAAAAAGCTCTGAGTTTCATATCAGCCCGACTGTCAGATGACGAAGGACATATCAGGGGGGCAGCAGCTGATGCTCTTGGATCATTTGAATCAATTGAAATAATAAAGCCCCTGTTAAACCGGCTTCAAACTGAGGAGTATCACAATGTAATAGGCAAGGTCGTGGGTGCATTAATTGAAACAGGACAGAGATACATGAACGAGGAGCTGGCTGAAGGTCTTTTGTCCAGTTTAAACAGTAAGAACCCTTCTGTAAGAGAAATGGTCGTCAGGGGGTTGGGAAAATTAAAATGGATTGATTCCGCAGAACTTATTTCAGGGTTGTTAAACGATGAAAACTGGAGAGTAAGAAGGGCGAGCCTGGAGGCTCTCAACTCCGGCATGAATAAGAATTTGATTGAAAATCTGATAATTGCAGCTCATGATGAAATAGATGAAGTTAGGATGATAGTCGCCCAATTGTTGAGTGATTATACTGAAGACATGGCAAAAGATGAACTTATTGAACTGCTTGAAGACAATAATTACCGGATACAATTACAGGCCATTGAAGGCCTCGTGAAACAGAATGCAGTTCATGCTGTTCCAATTATCATGAAACTTGCCGGCAGTAATAATAATGCAATGCGAAAAACTGCATTATGGGCCCTGGGGGAGCTTGGAGCTCAAGAGTCTGAAGACATCCTCCGCGGAGCTGTTTCAGATGAAGACCTGGAAATCCAGGAGATGGCTAAATCGGCATATCATAAGCTGGTGTCACTAAAATATGCTGACAAATAAAATTAATAAAATGAGTGAAAATGCATTTCATTTGCTGAGTGAAATGATATATGCCAGAAGTGGAATGCATTTTCCTGATAATAAAAAATATATACTGGAAAACAGGCTTTCAAGACGCATTGAGGATGCCGGATTTGATAATTATGAGAAATATATAGAGTTTCTTAAGTATGATGCCGGGAAAGAAAGAGAATTCGCTAATCTGTTTAATATTATAACCACTAACGAAACTTTCTTCTTCAGGGATAACAATCAGTTGCAGGCTTTTGAAACCAATATCTTGCCCGAGGTCGTTAAGAATCTTAAGTCTAGGGGCAGCAAAAAGCTGAGGATATGGAGCGCCGCCTGTTCAACGGGTGAGGAGCCCTATACCCTGGCAATGATAGTTTCTGATGCACTCTCAGCTTCCGAGTACAGCGATTGGGATATAGAGATACATGGAAGTGATATAAGCGAGGCGGTTTTAAGCTCTGCAAGGAGGGGAGAGTACAATGATTACTCAGTCCGAAATGTTATGCCGCAACAGCTCAGTAAATATTTTACAAAAAATGGCAGCGGTAAATATATTATTAAACAAGAAATAAAACAAATGGTACGATTCAGCAATATCAATCTTTCAGATGAATCCGCCCTGCGGATGTACCGGGGAATGGATATTATATTCTGCAGGAATGTATTGATATATTTTAATGAAGCTTCCAAAAAAAAAGTAATTTCCGGCTTGTACAATAGCCTGATATCAAGCGGGTATATGTTTATAGGTCATTCAGAATCGCTGTTTAATATAACGAGGGCATTTAAAATAGTAAGTGTTAATGGCATTCTGATCTATCAGAAATAGGATGAATACGTAATGAACTTAAATATCAGGGTAAGGACTTAACATGGTGAAATACATCTTGGTAGTAGATGACTGCATGACAACGAGAAAGATAGTATCTCTATACCTGAGCAACGCCGGATACAAAACAATTACTGCATGCAATGGGGTTGAGGCGATTGAGAAGCTTGTTTCATCAGCGGTGGATATGATTGTCTCCGACCTTAATATGCCACAGATGGATGGTGCCGCTCTGATAGAATGGGTACGCAGCAATTCATCGTACAGAAATCTGCCGCTCGTGATATTAACCACTGAGAATGATATTTTACGGAAGACTGAACTTATTCAGAAGGGTGCCAATGCATTCCTTCCAAAACCAATATCTAAAGATAAACTCGTCGGGGAAATAACAAGAATATTAGAGGAGTGCAATTATGTTAGATCTTAAAATAAAAGTTTTGGTAGTAGATGACTTTTCTACAATGCGCAGGATCTTAAAGAATATTCTGAAACAGATTGGCTATTCAGAGATTGAAGAGGCAGAGGATGGCAACAGTGCGCTTATGAGATTAAAGCAGGGTGGGTATGGTCTTGTTGTATCTGACTGGAATATGCCGAATATGACTGGTCTTGACCTCCTTAAGGCTATAAGGGCAGATAATGCATTAAGCAATATGCCGGTGCTTATGGTAACTGCCGAGGCTAAAAAAGAGAATGTACTTGATGCTATCAAGGCGGGAGTGAACAATTATGTGGTCAAGCCATTTACAGCTGATGTACTCAAGGAGAAGATTGAAAAGATCTTTGACAGTAAATAAGCCGGAGCGAAACAGATCTCAGTTATTTATATGATTAAGGAGCCATATAATGCAGGCACAAAGACAATCTGAGCATGTATTGCAATTAGTAGGATTTTCAGTGGGTGGAGAGAAGTATGCAGTTGACATCTCTGATATACATGAGATCAACAGGTATGAGCATATCAGCCGGATGCCGGAATTACCTGGTAATGTCCTTGGGGTGATTGACCTGCGTGGCGTTGTGATACCGGTAATTGATCTTGGAGGAAAACTGGGTTTTGCCGGAGGAGAAATAACAAAAGACACAAGAATCATTATAGTAGGATTTAATGATGATAAAATAGGTATCCTGGTGGATGCTGTGTCAGAGGTGCTCAGAGTTCCTGATGACTGTCTTGAACCCCCGCCTGCTATTACTAAAAGTTTAAGTTCAGAGTATATCAGAGGGATCATCAGAAATAACGGATATATTACGGTTGTACTTGACCTGGCCAGGTTATTTAAAGATTATTGTCGGGACAGTTTTATTGCTGACACTGTAAATGAAACCTATGAGTCCATTAGTAATAATTATTCACAGGATAATTCTTTCAATAATATTGATGAGATAGTAGATGCAGCCAGGGCAATGTCTCAGGGTGACTTCAAACACGAAATTAAAGAAGAATTATATGGACAGCTCGGAGATATTGCCAGATACATTAATACCACAATTAAAAGAATGCAGTCTGTTGAACCTAACATTGCTCAAGCCTCTGATAAGATACCGCAGGCATCTGTTCAGTTGTCGGAAATATCCAGGGCAACAGAGGCGGCCACACATGATGTTATGAGTCAGGTGGAAAAAGTGCTTGACAATCATGACTTGCTTCTTTATCACGCTGATTCTGCCGAACGGGGGAATGATCTGCCTGATTCATTGAATGAAATGAAAAATGTAGTGTCTGAGAACAGGGAAATACTCCTGGATATAATTACCGGCCTGTCGTTTCAGGATTTGACGGGGCAGAAGATTAAAGTAATTGTCGGTCTTATAGAAGATGTTGAAAAACGCCTTTTGCAGTTGATTGTAACTTTCGGGCTTAAGTCTAAAAATGCAATGGATGATGACAACTCATTAAAGGAGTTTTCCGATAATCCTACTCTTAAGCAGGATGTTGTGGATAATATATTAAAAGAATTTGGCTTCGATTAGTTAGTTGTCGCTGAAAAACGTCCATCCGCGGCGTCAGGAATTAAGATCTGGACATTTTTGAGCGACAACTCAGGGAGGATGAGATGGCGGATGAGATGCTGGATGAGATGCAGGAGCTGATCCGGGATTTTGTTTTAGAAACAGATGAGGTATTGGAAGGACTCGATCAATGTTTTGTAAAACTTGAAGAGGACCCTGGTGATTTAGGTCTAATTAATGAAATATTCAGGGCTGTTCACAGTATAAAGGGGTCAGCTGGCTTTCTTGGTCTTACAAGACTGGTAGATGTGGCTCATCAGTCTGAAAATGTATTGAACAAGCTTCGTCAGCAGGAGATGCAGGCATCATCTGAGACTATTGATATAATTCTCGAATCAGTTGATGTGCTTAAAGTCCTGATGACGGAAGTCAAGGATAAGACAGGTGAGCTGGCAGATATTAATAGCATCAATAGAAAACTAACATTATTGATGGAGTATTCTTCACAAATTGAATCGTCTTATGGAGAAACTGCAGCTTCAGGTGAAGACAACACGAGAAATGATCTCAAAAAAAGTAAAGATAATGCGCTATGTCACACTGAACTTGATCGAGAGACTGGAATTGCTCCTGATCAGGTGATCATGAAGCAAAGTCTGCCTGACAGGACGGATCCTCTTTTAAGTGAAATGACAGAGAACTCAGGCAGTGATAATACCAGAATATCCCGGGATAAGGAGTCATGTAAGCAGGCTGCAGCTGCTGGTGACGATAAGGAGCAGACCCTGAGGATTGAGACGGACCGGCTTGATAATGTTATGGACCTGGTAGGAGAATTAGTGCTCAGCAGGAACCGTTTAAGCAAGATACTTTCTGATATTGATGGGTCATACGATGGGGATGAGAAGATAAAGACACTGCTGGAGACGTCATCAAATCTAAGTCTTATCACAACGGAGCTGCAGCTATCGGTCATGAAGATGAGAATGGTGCCTATTAGAAAGGTATTCAATAAATTCCCGAGAATGGTGCGAGATATATCCAGAAAGGCAAACAAAAAGATTAATCTTGAGATGCTTGGTGAGGCCACAGAGATAGATAAATCTGTTATAGAGGAACTCAATGACCCACTTGTTCATATTATCAGAAATTCGATTGATCATGGCATTGAAACACCTGAGGAGAGGCTTAAAAAAGGGAAGCCTGAGGCAGGGACAATAAAACTCAGTGCCTATCAGGAGGGTAACTCTATAGTTATTCGCATTGAAGATGACGGTAAGGGTATTGATCCTGTTGTTATCGAAAGGAAGGCGCGGGAACGGGGCATGATAAAGAGCGATAACATCAAGCTTTCTCAAAAAGAACTTCTGAATTATATTTTTGAGCCTGGCTTCAGCACTGCTGAAAAGATTACTGATATATCGGGCAGAGGTGTTGGCATGGATGTCGTTAAGACTAACATAGGGCGCATTAATGGAATTATTGATATTAATTCCATTAATGGTAAGGGAACGCAGGTATTTCTGAAAATACCGCTAACCCTCGCAATTATCCAGGTACTTATGGTCAAGGTCAACGGTGAGATGTATGCACTTCCTTTGGCTTCCATATTGGAAACGTTCAGAGTTACCAAGAGCAGCTTGAAATATATAGATGGTCAGCAGGTACTTAATGTCAGAAACAGTCTGATACCACTTATAAAGCTTAGTGATGCCCTGGAGTTAAGTTGTGCAGATCTGGCCAAGGACTGGGTTTATGTTGTTCTTATGGCAATTGCAGAGAAAAAGGTCGGGGTCATAGTTGACGAGTTATGTCATCAGGAAGAGGTCGTGATTAAACCTGTCGGGACATACTTCTCGGATATTAAAGAAGTATCAGGTGCAACGATTACCGGTGACGGTAAAGTTGGACTTATACTGGATCCGGGATCATTGATTTACAGATAGAGTAATTTAAATGCGGCTTAGAGGATAAATAATGCTCGGTCCTGTAAAGGTACTGGTAGTAGATGATTCTGCCTTCATGAGAAAGGCTATTTCCGGGATGCTGAATTCTGATCCTGATATAAGAGTCATTGGTGAGGCTGTGGACGGGGAGGACGCAGTACTTAAAGTGAAGTCCCTCGTCCCGGATGTAGTTACAATGGATATTGAGATGCCTAAGCTCAATGGGCTTGATGCATTAAGGCATTTAATGAAAAATATGCCAGTGCCTGTGATAATGGTAAGTTCCCTGACAGAACAGGGGGCTAAACAGACTATGATGGCCCTTGAGATTGGGGCGGTTGATTATGTTCCTAAACACTTGTCTGGAAACATAATTAATATTAACAACATTAAGGCTGATATTTGCAGCAAGGTGAAACTGGTAGGGAGATCTGGATATAAAATGAAAAAACTTGCAGATACCTGGCCAGCCACAGTCCTGACACCTGATTGTGGTCTGCGAAAACATGTGAACAGGTTTAAAGTTGTCATTATTGGTTCGTCAACAGGAGGCCCTAAGTCATTACATGATGTGATACCAAGACTGCCGAAAAACTTTCCCGCAGGAGTCCTGATTGTTCAGCACATGTTGCCGCTATTTACTGCACAATTTGCCGAGAGGATGGGTGAGTTAAGTCAAATGGAGGTTAAGGAGGCTCAAGATAATGATATCATAAGGCCTGGTCTGGCACTCATTGCCAAGGGCGGAGCTCATCTTATAGTCGAGAGAGGCAGGACCGGAGAAGTCCATGTTAAATTAAAAAATGAACCTAAAACAGTTCATATGCCATCAGTAGATATTGCTATGGAATCAGTAGCGCGTACATTTGCCGAACATGCACTGGGTGTTATTATGACCGGAATGGGGCAGGATGGTTGTGAGGGTCTGAAGATGATAAAACAAATGAAAGGTATGGCAATGGCTCAGGATGAGGAGACATCCGTTATATTTGGTATGCCCAAGGCGGCAATAGATAGTGGTGTTGTTGATAAAATAGTCCCTCTTGAAAGTATTGCGGATGAGATTATTAAAATGATGTGATTCCAACAGAGGCAGGTGAATACAGATGAAATCCATTGACATTGAAGAACAGGCATTACAGATTGTAACCTTTATGGTAGGTAATGAGCAATTTGGAATACACATTATGAAAGTGCAGGAGATCATAAGGGTCATTGGAGCGGTAAGGGTCCCTAAGTCACCGGCTTATGTTGGAGGTGTAATAAATTTAAGAGGTAAAATTGTCCCTGTAATAGATCTCAGGAACAGAATGGGAAAAAATATAACAGAATATACTGATACGTCAAGGATAATAGTAGTTGATTCAGGGAGCAGGTTGGCAGGGTTAGTTGTTGATGCAGTTATAGATGTTATTAATCTCAGCTCTGATGAAATTGAGCCATGTCCGGCAATTGATGACAAATGCAGCTCAAAGTATATTAAAGGCATTGGAAAAAAAGATGAGAGATTAATTACATTGTTAAATTTAGAAGACCTCCTGATAGTAAGTCAGTAGTGAGTTTAGAAAACAGATGTATGGAGGGTATAGCTGTTGTTGCCAATGAGGCAGCGGGAAGAGTGAAAGATAAAAGCTATTCGTCTGCCGAACTTGCCAAGATTGCCTCTGAATTTCAGGCTATGACCTCACAGTTTAAGTTATAATGAAAAATGTCCAGTATATCCAACATACAGCAGATAATATCGAATATTGCAGGCATTGACAGGGTTCAGCATACTCAACAGCAGCATGTGCATTCTGAACAGGCCAGATACGCATCTGAAGGACAAAAGAGCGCAGAAGTCAAAGGTAAAAAGATTGAAGAAAACGAGCCGGCTGACAGTGTTGAAATAAGTGTAAGAGATGACCAAAAGGGAAGTAGGGAAGATTCAGGTAATGATAACAGTGAGTCTGATAAGGAAGATAATCCGGAAGAGTCTTCAGAGGACAGGAAACATGTTGATCTTATAGTTTAAATTTTATTTTAACCAGGTACCTCTTGATTCGATTAATGATGCTGAATTATTCGATTTTAAGGTTAGCAAACGGGTTGGGGAATTGTTCTTCTGCTGTTGTTTGCTTATCATTTAAGACAAGAATGTCTACTCTACGGTTCTTGCTTCGCCCTTCTGCTGTGTCATTATCAGCAATGGGGCGGTACTCACCGTACCCTATAGCTGTTAATCTTGATGGTTCCAGACCCATATTTACAAATCTCCGAACTATACTTGTTGCCCTTGCAGAGGAGAGTTCCCAGTTAGACGGATACTTTGGACTGTTTATGGGAATATTGTCTGTGTGGCCTTCTATCTGAATATCCTTCCTGATAGAAGTTAGAACGCCTGCGAGGTTGTCAATTGTCTCAACAGCCTCATTTTTAATCTCAGAATTACCTGAATCGAAGAGGGCGGTATCTGTGATTCTGATAACGATACCCTTGCTGTTTTGAAAGATTACCAGTTTCCTGCTTTGTTCAAATTCCTTCATTACGCTCTTTATTGTGGCTATGTATTCAACTTTACCTTTATTTATGTTTCCAGATGACATTTTTGGTCCGACCTCAATATGTTTTGCAGTCAGGCTGGAAGGGTTGAAGGCAGCCTGTG
Organism: Nitrospirota bacterium; assembly: GCA_020846775.1. Taxonomy (NCBI): domain Bacteria; kingdom Pseudomonadati; phylum Nitrospirota; species Nitrospirota bacterium. The sequence continues at coordinate 99,261 of JADLDG010000035.1, read as the reverse complement.
CAGATTCGCTTACAGCCCTGTATTTACCTTCCTGTATAGATGAGGTGGAGTACATTACGACGAAAAATGCGAAAAGTAGCGTAATAAAATCAGCATATGATACGAGCCACCGTTCATGATTTTCATGTTCTTCATGTTTCTTCTTAGGCATAAGGCACCACAATTAACTATTTATTAGGTTGTTTATTATTTGTTTTTTCGATGAAACCTTCTAATTTTTCCCTTAGCAGCCTCGGGTTCTCTCCTGTTGCTATACCAACCAGTCCTTCTATTGTAAGTTCTTTAATGAGTGTCTTGCTTTTTATCTTTATCTTTATATTTCCGGCCAGAGGTAAGAAGAGCAGGTTAGCTGAGCCAACGCCATAGACTGTTGCGACGAATGCTGTTGCTATGCCTGATCCCAGTTTGCTAGGGTCAGCAAGATTCTCCATAACATGTATTAATCCAAGCACAGCCCCGAGGATGCCTACCGTAGGTGCAAAGCCGCCGGCTGTTTCAAAAACCTTTGCTGATAAAAGTTCCCGTTCTTCCTGATATGACATTTCAATCTCTAAAATCTTTTTAAGGGTTTCCGGCTCAGTACCATCAATGACATATTGGAGACCCTTGCTCAGGAAAGGGTCTTTTAAATCTTTTATTCTTGATTCGAGTGCAAGGATCCCTTCTTTTCTGGCGACATGCGCAAAGTTCTCAAGCTGAGAGATGAAGCCTTCATAATCTATTTTCCCAGGAAATACAGCCTCGATTGCGAGCTTGAATGCCATTAGAAATGGTTTCATCGGATAATTGACCATAACGGCCCCTATGGTACCTCCCATCACTATCAGAAAGGCAGTGAACTGCATGATGGATCCTGCATGTCCGCCTTCCAATGCCTGGCCAATAAGGATGGCAGCTAAACTTAAAACAATACCCAAAGGGATAAGAATGTCCATTAGCTACTTTAAATACTCCGATTCTATAAAGATTGACGGCATCAGGCATGGATTATTTCTTGCCGAGTCATATACTCTGCATGTGTGGCATTTCCTGTTATTAGCTACACAGCATAACGGCAGTTTTTCCAATGACCAGCAGGCAGATTTCATCCCCAGATAAACCTCGCAAATATTTCTCTCATCCGGATGACATCGAAGTACTTTCCAGCACGGAGTCGTCAAAAGAAGTCTCCTGATTCCTTCGTAATTAAGTCCTTCTTTGTGTATAAGGTGCCAGACACGAGTGATCCATTTTATGTCCATCTGCGTAAAGAGACGATGATTGTTTTTAGAGTCTCTATGGGTTTTCAGAAGACCTTGACGTTCATATTCGCGTATGGTTCCTGATGAAACACCTGTAAGTGATGATGCAACCCGGATAGTGTATACAGGATCTATGTCAATATTGAATGACATCATGGCGCTACCATTATCGGATTTGTCAAGAGAGACTTTAGATGAGTGTGGGAAGGTATTCTGCAAATATTGTTGACAGATAACTTGTGATGATTGCCACAGGTGCTTAGATGACGCAGACAGGATTATTTCAGGATCTTATACGATGCATGCTTGGTGATTCTGAGACACGTTCGGAATGACAGGGAGAGTGAACCAGCCAGGCAAATATGATCATGCCGCCCGGCAATATCTTCCGCTAATTCAGTATTCGGGGCCATGGAGCTGAGATACTATTAATGTGTAACCATTTGATATTACAGGAATATAGTAAGTAATAAATCTTAATTTACGATTGGTACACGGATTGCTAACTATCACATCAGAACTGCGGGTCATTGCAATGGAGGATTCATGAACAAGGGAATATATCCTGCACTTTCAGGCGGAGTTGCTTACGAAAAGCTACTTACTATGATTGCAAACAACGTTGCCAATATTAACACGACTGGTTATAAAGCGGACAGACCTGTCTTTAAGGTAGATGTTCCTGACACATTTAACGGAACTGATTTACCATCTCCTGTAAATGATAAGTTTTTTACAGAGATAGACAGAGTCTTTACTGATTTTAATACAGGTGTCATCAGGCAGACAGGAAATGTTTTAGACATGGCGATAGAGGGAGATGGTTTTTTTGTCATTGATACACCGGATGGTCCCCGTTATACAAGGAGCGGCAATTTCATTCTTAATGCATCCAATGCGCTGACTACGGTTGATGGGAATATGGTCATGGGTGAAGGAGGCCCAATTATTCTGGAAGAAGGAAAGATCGCTGTGGATTCTGACGGCAGGGTGTCGGTAAATGGTAGTGAGATAACCAAGTTCAAAATTGTGGATTTCGAAAAGCCTTACTTGCTGCAAAAGGACCAAAACAATTTGTTTTCAGGTTCCGGGGAGCATGCAGCTGAGGGGTATAAGGTCCTGCAGGGTGCCGTTGAACTCTCAAATGTCAATTCAGTTAAAGAGATGGCGGCAATGATAAGTGTATTACGTGGCTATGAATCGTATCAGAAGGTGATGACCACCCTGGATGAGACATCGGCCAAGGCTAATGAGATGGGAAGAGTATGAGTCAGGCGGTGAGCATGGTTACTGTTTTATTGTTCAAGGGAGGGAATAGATTATGATGCGAGCTTTATATATCTCAGCAACCGGGATGGAGGCACAACAGCTTAATATTGATGTAATCTCCAACAACCTTGCAAATGTTAATACTGCAGGTTTTAAAAAAAGCAGGGGAGATTTTCAGGATCTATTGTATCAGACCGTGAGGATGGCAGGCGCTCCGTCAGGCTCGGGGACTCAGGTGCCGGCAGGCATTCAGGTTGGATCCGGCGTTCGTCCTGCAACTGTTCAAAAGATATTTTCTCAGGGTGATTTTCAGAATACTTCGAATGCACTTGATCTTGCCATTGAAGGGGAAGGTTTTTTTCAGGTTCTAATGCCTGATGGTGCGATAGGATATACAAGGGGTGGTTCATTCAAGAAAGACAGCAGCGGAAGGATGGTGACTTCAGACGGGTATACCGCGGAGCCGTCCATTACTATACCTTCAGATGCCATAAATATCTCTGTCAGTGCGAATGGGACAATATCCGTACTGCAGGCAGGAAATCCAACACCGGTTGAGGTGGGAACTATACAGCTTGCCAGGTTTTCAAATCCCTCAGGGCTTAATTCTCTTGGAAGGAATTTATTCATCCCGACTGCCGCATCTGGTGAGGCACAAACGGGTGGGCCTGGAGATGCTGGATTTGGCACAATTGCTCAGGGTTTTCTTGAAGCGTCAAATGTGAACATTGCTGAAGAGCTCGTTAATATGATAATTGGACAGCGTGCATATGAGATAAACTCTAAAGCGATCCAGACAGCAGATGAGATGATGCGCACGGCGAATGACGTGAAGAGATAAACAGGAATTAGCTTGTAACCGGCTTTTGAAAAAAACAGCCACGGTCACCATGAACTTGATTCAGTGTCTCAAAAGAGGAGATTCCGAAACAGGTTCGGGATGACTGGCAGGATGTCAGAGGGGATGATCGGGGGAATGACAGGGATGCTGAATTCTAAAATTACGCAAAAATGCCTCTCAATTTTAACAGTATTATTATTGGTAATTATAGTGACTGGTTATGATAATACTTATGGGGCAGATGCAGTTAAAATTATGTCATCTGATGACGTTGAGAATATTATTAAAGAGTATGTAATTCAGAATTCTCCATGGACTGAGGATCAGATAAATGTAAAAAATGTCAATATTTCAAATAAATTAGCTCTACCGGCAGGCTGGAGTTATAACATTAAAGTAGCCCCGTCATCTTCGATGATAGGAAGGTCATCATTCCTGCTGGACATAGCTGGTTCAGACAATTCATTTCAGTCATCATGGGTAACTGCAGAGATTGAGGTATTGGTAGAAGTTGTCCTTGCATCCAAACCTCTGAAGGAAAGACAGATGGTTGGAGCTGATGATATTTATATTGGGAGAAAGGACCTGTCAAGATTACCGGCAGGTTACATTAGTGATATCAACCAGATTCCTGGAAAGCGGGTTAAACGATTTGTCGGGACCAATTCAATACTGACTGAAAATATATTAGAGGAGCCGCCATTATTTAAAAAAGGAGAAAAGGTATTTATTGTTGCCGAGTCAGCGTCGCTTAAGGTTATTGCTGTTGGCGTGGCAGATGAAGACGGGTACAGGGGCCGGCCTGTAAGGATTACCAACACGCAATCCCGAAAAGAGGTGATTGGCGAGGTTGATGGTGATGGTTCAGTGAGTGTTAAATGGTGATAAGGGGGTAGTATGAAATATTTGATAATGGTGATTGGACTTGTACTTACTTTATCTCCGGTATTTACAACGGCAGAAGATAAAAAACAGATTCTCTCAGAAGGCTCGGCTGAACGGGTTACAAAGGCTGGTAGTGACGGTTCACTCTGGTCTGAAGACAGGCAGGATGGCTTTCTATTTGGAGATCTGAAAGCGCATAATGTCGGTGATGTAGTTACTGTGCGGATAGTTGAAAGCTCGAGGGGGAACAAGAACGCTTCAACTAAAACGGAAAAAGACTCAAGCCTGTCAACGTCAATATCGGCATTTTTCGGAATGTCGCCTGATAAATTATCTCAGGGTGGGGTAGGCGCGGAGACCAGTGAAAAACATGATGGTTCAGGCTCGACATCAAGGAGCAGTGACCTTACTGCCATGCTCACAGCAAAGGTCATTGACAGACTTCCTAATGGTAACCTGGTTATAGACGGCAGGCGGGAGGTAATAGTAAACAATGAGACGCAGCATATCTCTCTCAGTGGAATTATCAGGCCTGAGGATATAGGCCCGAGTAATATGGTATTGTCTACTTATATATCAGACGCAAAGATAATTTATACAGGAGAAGGCGTTATAGGAGATAAACAGAAGGTTGGGTGGTTTATACGGATAATGGATGCGGTATGGCCGTTCTAGTAAAACCCTGTAATGAAGTTGGGGATATGGGAATGAATATATCAAATAAGAAAATAACTGCAATTATAACAATATTAACATTATTTCTGGTTGCAGCTCCTCTTCATGCAGCCCGTATAAAAGATATCGCCAATATCGGAGGGGTCCGGGACAATCAATTAATTGGATATGGATTGATAATTGGTCTTAATGGAACAGGTGATAAGAAGGGGACGGAGTTTACAATTCGAAGTGTTACGTCTATGTTGACAAAGTTGGGTATTACAATTGATCCGGCAGATGTAAGTGTTAAGAATGTAGCAGCAGTTATGGTTACTGCAAAACTACCACCCTTTGCAAAAAAAGGGAGCAGGATAGATGTGATAGTTTCATCCATTGGTGATTCAACCAGTCTTCAGGGTGGAACCTTGCTGTTTACACCTCTTAAAGGGGCAAACCAGTTGGTATATGCAATTGCCCAGGGACCAGTCTCTCTCGGCGGATATATCGGAGGCAGCGGAGGTGATAGTGTCCAGAAAAACCATTCAACAGTCGGGAGAATTGCAGATGGCGCTATCATAGAACGGGAAGTAGAGATGGATCTTAACAGCAGGAAGGATCTTACTATTACCCTGCGAAACCATGACTTCAGTACTGCTGTGAGACTTGCTGATATAGTCAATCAGAATCTTGGACAGGGGGTTGCTCGTCCTCAGGATGCAAGTACAGTTCTCATTTCAATTCCTCCGGAATATGAGAACAAGGCGGTTGAGCTAATTGCTGACATTGAAAATCTTGATGTCAGAGTAGATTCCCGTGCCAGGATTATCCTGAATGAACGTACAGGTACAGTTGTCATGGGTGAGAACGTGCGTATTTCAACAGTGGCAATTTCTCATGGAAGCCTTACAATCCAGGTTAAAACACAGTTGGACGTATCACAACCAGGGGCTTTTTCAAAGGGGCAGACTGTTGTTGTACCGCAGAAAGATGTTTCTGTGGATGAACAGGAGGCCAGACTGATGGTATTGCAGTCCGGTGTTACTGTTGATGAGGTAGTAAGGGCATTAAATTCTGTAGGGGTTACACCCAGAGATCTAATAGCTATTTTGCAGGCTATCAAGGCTGGAGGAGCGCTGCAGGCAGATCTCGAGATTATTTAGCTGATGTTGATTAATAGGTGCATTTTTGAACACAACTGATTGGAGTCGAAGAAGCAAGGGTGGGATTATATAATGAAAATAGATCAGTTACAGCTCAACCAGAACCAGTTAACGGATTTAAAAGGAAAGAAAGATGTGAAGGGGTTTGAGAAGGCTGCAAAGGAATTTGAGGCATATTTTGTTGCATACCTTCTCAAGAAGATGAGGGATACAGTACCTAAAGGTGGTCTCCTTGACCCCGGCACTGGCGGAGATGTTTATACATCTCTGATGGATGATAACGTTGCTCAGGGAATTGCAGGTAGCGGAGGTCTGGGGCTCTCACAACTCCTCATCAGACAATGGACATCAGGCGCAAATGAAAAGGACGGGAAACTATAATAAACATTGCATGCACGCTCGCCGATACAATGTTTAAGAACATTTATCATGAGAGGTCCTTATATGAAGATTACTGAAAAGATAACAGAAAACAATATCCTTAATGGTATAGAGGCAGGAAGATCATCTGTAATAAGAGAAACGCTGTCCAGGACGAAAAAAAGTGAAGGGATAAATAAGTCATTAACAAGTAATGATGTAAATATCTCGGACCGGGCTTTAATCTTCAGCAAGATAAGGGATGTCATCAATCGCTTGCCTGAAGTCAGAGATGATAAAATTAAGTCTATCGGAAATGACTTGCAACTGGGCAAATATAAAGTAAATCCGGAGAATGTGGCATCAAAATTATTAGGTGAACTTATGTATAAAGGGATGACAGAGGAATAATCAATGGACGATAAATATTCAGATCTTCTGGAAATTCTGGAAAAGGAAGTGGGGATTTTCAGGGACTTCCTTACTATTCTCCAGAAAGAAAGACAATATATGATTGATCTATCCCTGGAAAAACTGCATGAATGTCACAATCAGAAGGAGACTATAATATTCAATCTAAAAGTGCTGGAAGATGCAAGGGTTGAACTTATCGCTGAGATACAGGGCCATAATGAGACGGACATTACAACGACGTTATCAATCATAATAAATAAAGCGCCTATGAGATACAAAAAAGTGATGGAATCATGTCAGTCTAATCTTAAATCACTGATTGACAGCATACGAGAGATTAATCAGATAAACGGGATACTTGCAGACAGGGCGATCAATTATACAAGAAACTCTTTATCCTTTCTTAATCGTCTCGTCAATCAATTGCCAGTGTATCATCAGTCAGGCAGGATAGCTCATCAGGAAAGCATGGTCGGTACAATGGTCTGCAAGAAAGGGTAGATATGAGCAGTATTTATGACATTTTTAATATAGGTAAACACGGGATGATGGCACAGCAGAAGGCCATCCAGGTGACTGCACATAATCTTGCCAATGTAAACACAAAGGGATTTTCAAGGCAGGAAGTAATATTAGAAGAGGGTATGCCTCTTAATAGTCAGCCGGGGCAGTCAGGGACTGGGGTAAATGCGGTTAATATACAAAGAAAATACGATAGCTTCTTAGAAGGACAACTTACAGACAACCGTGAGACCCTTGGAAATCTGGATGTTCAAAAAAACGCTATTTCTAAGATTGAGGACCTGTTTTACGACTCTTCGGGAACCGGTATTAATGAAATGTTGACCCAGTTTTTTAATTCCATGCATGATTTATCAGCAAATCCTGCAGGCACGGCAGAAAGGAGCTCAGTCTTATCCAGTGCTGATGCACTTTCAGATACAATAAATAGCGTCTACACAAGTCTGGAACAGTTGCAGAAGGATACGAATTCGCAGGTCAGACAGGCTGTCAACGATATTAACAATATTTCAAAGCAGATATCGTCACTTAATGTTGAAATAAACAGGGCTGAGGTCAGCGGTCAGAATGCAAATGATTTCAGGGACATGCGCGGAAGACTACTTAATGATCTTGCTGAGAAAATAGATGTTCAATATTTTGAGGATAACTCAGGACAGATCACCGTTATTGGCGGAGGGATGGCCACTCTGGTTGAAAAGGGAAATTCATGGGCACTGGATATTAAAAGTAATCCTGACAACAATGGCTACTATGATGTTGTATTTTCTCCGGATAACAACAATATACTTAATCTGACAGACAGCATTTCCAATGGCAGGCTTAAGGGATTTCTTACTATAAGAGACACAGAGACAAAGAATGCCATGGATGAACTGGACAGAGTTGCTTCCTCAATTGCAACCCAGATAAATCAGGTCCACAGGGAAGGGTACGGACTTGATGGTTCCACAGGGACGAATTTATTTTCTCCCGCATTTGAAGCGGGAGATGTGCTGTCTCAGGATGTTGGGTCCATAAAGGCATTGAGCACAAATACTGGTACAGGGAATTTGAATATCACGATAGATGATCCAGCCGCCTTGAAATTTAATAATTATGGACTCACATTTTCAGGCGGAAACTATACACTAATTAATAAAAGTACTAATACCTCAATCACCGCAGCTTATTCTGATCCTGCAAGCTTTACTTTTGAAGGGCTTGCTGTGACGTTATCAGGAAGTTTTTCCGCTGGGGACAAATTTGATATAAGCGCACACAAAAATACGGCAAAGGATATTAAAGTAGCTTTAGGTATGAATGATACTGCTAAAATAGCAGCAGCTACTTCTGCAAACGACAACAGGGGTGATAACAGGAATTCACTTGCGCTCGTAAATCTTCAGGATGCCTTGACGATAGACGGGAACTCCAGCTTCAGCAGTTATTACAGTTCGATAGTGAGTACTATTGGCGTCAAATCTCAATCTATTAACAATCAGTATGCGGCACAGGAGTTCTCTTCAGAGCAGTTGACTAATATGAGGGAGTCTGTCTCAGGGGTATCAATTGATGAAGAGATGACAAACCTAATGAAGTATCAGCATGCGTATGAGGCATCTGCAAGACTTCTGAGAATAGGTGATGAGTTGATGCAGACCCTGCTGGATATAGTGAGATAGGGTTAATTAAGGGAAATAGAGATGCGCGTTTCAAATAATTTAATGTTTAATACTGTTATGGGGAACATGCAGCGGAATTTAGATAAGCTGATGGAGCTCCAAAACAGCGCCTCGTCCGGTAAAAAGATAACCAGACCCTCCGATGACCCTGCAGGAGCAGCCAGGATAATCAATTATAATTCGGCAATATCGAAAGCAGATCAATACCAGCGGAACATTAATAATGGTACTGCCTTTTTGAATGCAACGGAAACTGCTGCGTCATCTACACTGGATGTCCTTCAACGGGCAAGAGAACTTGCAGTATCAGCCCTCAACGGGACTAATAGTGCGTCTGACAAGATGACTATGGCTAAGGAGGTTGAGCAGTTATATGAACAGGTAAAGCAGATTGCAAATTCGAAGTATGATAACAGATACATCTTTGCTGGTTTCAGGACGGATGTTGCGCCTTATGATAATACCGGCAGTTATACAGGTACAGCTTCTCCTGATGGATATATGGATGTGGAGATAGATGCCGGGAACACCATGTCAATGAATATGCCCGGTTATGCTGTATTTGGTTCCTCTGCAGATGGTACAGACATACTTGCATCGCTGGCCGATCTGAAGTCAGCCATGGAAAGTAACGATAGTGCAGCGATTCAGGGAGCAATGACTAAAATAGATGCAGGTATGGATCAGGTGAATGATGCACGATCATATATTGGCGCAAGATTAAACAGGCTTGATATTGCAAAAAGTCATTTTGACAAATTACTGAATGATCTGGCAAAATACAAAAGTGATACTGAAGATGCAGATATTACTAATATTATATCTCAACTTGCCTTACAGCAATCCATGCTTGAAGTATCCAGGGCAACAGCAGCCAAGGTGCTTCAGCAATCTATTTTAGATTTTATGAGGTAATATGATATGATACCGATGCTTTTATGTCATTGCCGAACTGATTAATCGGGGAGATGGATACAGCATAAACCTAATGCCACGGAGGGCTGCGATGTTAATTCTGACAAGGAAGTCAGATGAAGGGATAAGAATTGGAGAAGATATAAGGGTTGTAATCCTGGAGATTCATGGGAATCAGGTCAGGATTGGGATTGAGGCCCCAAAGGATACACAGGTTCATCGCGACGAGGTTTATGAAAAGATTAAAGCAGAAAACATAAAGGCAGCATCTTTAACTGCTGAGAATCTGCAAAGACTCTTCAAACTTTGGACAGAGGATAAAAAAGGACATGAATAACTTCTCACTTCTAACCCTTTCACCTGAGAGTGAGGGTGTATGGTGAGAGAGGGGGCCAATGAAACTCTATACATCCAGATTTGGCGAAATTGAGATAGACGAAGACAAGGTTATCATATTTCACAGTGGTCTGCTTGGCTTTGCTGATGTAAAACACTACGTTTTATTAGACAATATGAATAACCCTGATATACCATTCAAATGGCTTCAGGCTGTTAATGAACCTGATCTGGTATTTGTGGTAATAGATCCGTTGCTCTTATGTCCTGATTATAATAGTGAAATAGATGAGCACGTCTTGCGGGAACTTAATATGAACGGCCTCGCCGACTGCTGCATATTTGTAATTGTAACTATACCCCATGAGATGCCAGAGATGATGACAGCAAATCTCCAGGGACCGCTTATTGTAAATCTGAAGACGGGAGAGGCAAAACAGTTTGTCCTCTTAGATGATAAATATCCACTTCGCTATCCATTATTACAAGATATTCCTGTCTCCAATCCATAGAAGAAAGTGCTTATTATACTCTCATAATATCACGTCGTTGATTAAGGAGTTTACAGGTGATTATTTTGTCTATCTATGTCTCTTTGGATCCCTGTAAGGCCTATTTTGATAGTGAGTATGGGATAAAAGATGGTTTCTTAAGTTTACTGAGAAGATTCCGAAAATGAATCCAATGGATAATTTAACAAATATAAATAATAAGAGAAAAAGGAGGTGAAAAAAAGAGTGACTAACATGGGCAAGGATGCCCAATACCGGCATGGCTGCCGGTATCAATAAATAACAAGGAGGATTATAACATGTCATTAGTAATCAACACCAACTTCGCATCTCTGACGGCTCAAAAAACACTTTCTAAGAACAACGAAGCTTTGACCCAATCCATACAGAGACTGTCTTCAGGATTGAGGATTAATACAGCAAAGGATGATGCCGCAGGTCTGGCAATATCTGAGAAGTTAAGGGCCCACGTCCGCAGCATCGGCCAGGCCATTAGAAACTCTCAGGATGGGATGAGTCTTACTCAGGTGGCAGAAGGCGCTATGGGAGAGGTAAGCAACATCCTGATAAGGATGAGGGAGCTCGCACAACAGTCTGCCAATGGAAGCCTTGGCGATACTGAAAGGGCAAAACTGGATCAGGAATATCAGTCCCTGACTGCTGAGATAAACAGGATCGCCGATGTTACCGAATTTAACGGCACGAAACTGCTGGATGGTTCACTCAGCGGAACAGGCATATCATTGCAGGTTGGATTCCAGAATGGATCCGGCAATACAGTCAATGTTCTTTCGGGACTCAGCGGGGCGGCATCACTGCACGCCCAGAGCGCCCTTGGACTTACAGGCGCTGCTACGACTATCTCTGTCGTCGCAAGTGCAGCAGCTGCGCTGTCCATGATTGACAGTGCAATCTCAAACGTTGCTGGTAAGAGAGGTGATATTGGTGCTTCTCAGAATAGACTTGAGATAACCATCTCCAATTTGAGTGTAGCTTCTGAGAATTTCACGGCTGCAGAGTCACGTATCAGAGATGCTGATTTTGCCTACGAGACAGCTGTATTTACCAAGAATCAGATATTGATGCAGGCCTCAACGGCAGTCTTAGCCCAGGCTAATACGCTTCCACAGATTGCGCTTCAGCTCTTGAAGTAGGGTGTTAATCTGAAATTAATAAGGATATGGGGGCGGCCTGCCAACAGTGCCGTCCCCATATTTACATGGAGTCAGCTATGATGAGCGATAATAGCAGCATGAATGTAGCAGTGGTGGGAATACATGACACTACTGTCCCGTTAAGAACAGAAAACAATCGTGGAGATGCGGTTAAACAGAACTCAGGGAAGCCTCCGTCGAAAGATGTAGAAGTCAAAAAGAACAGAAAGGAACAGCTGTCAGATGCCATTACCAATCTTGAAAACTCTTTCAACAAGGAAATTAGATTTGAGATTGATAATGAGTTGGATGCCGTGATAGTCAAGGTTGTAGATAAAGAGAGCGGGGACGTCATCAGACAGATACCTTCGGAGGAGCTTATTGAGCTTTCCAAGAAGATCAAGGGACATAAATGGCATATGTTAGATGTATTTGCCTAGATTGTTTTTCAGGATGAAGGGGTGTAATGGATGTCTACTTTTTCTGTTTCCGGTCTTAGTTCCGGCATTAACGCAAATGATATAATAACCAAGCTGATGGAGTTGGAGCGTCGTCCGGTGACCCTGCTTCAAAGCAAACAGACGGCCTACAACGATAAAATAACGGCTTATAGTGACTTTCAATCAAAGATCTTGTCATTAAAGACTGCTGCTGATGAATTGAGGACAACATCCAACTTTTTTGCAAAAAAGGCATCAGTCAGTGATAGCACTATCCTTGATGCATCGGCTACGAACTCTGCACCTGCCGGGAGCTATACGATAGCATCTCATTCCACCGCAGGTAAGATACAGCTCGCCCAGTCAGAGCAGAAATCGCATACTGCTGGGACTGCTGCCATCAATACAAGCGTTAACAGCAGCGGCTCTGATAAAATATTTCAATATACCTATGCAGGCTCCCAGAGTTCCATCACCGTCGCAGACGGAACTACTCTTGAGGGACTTAGGGACCTTATCAATAGCGACTCTGGTAATCCCGGGGTTAATGCTACAATAATATATGATGGTTCTGTTTACAAGCTGGCGCTAACCGGTAATGATAGCGGCAGCACAAAGACTATCAGTATCGATTCCGGAACAACCCTGGATGGCACAGGCAGTACAGTAGATTTAACCGGCAGCGCCTTTACCACTAATCAGACCGCCCAGGATGCCAAACTCAGGATTAACGGCATTGACATTACAAGCAGTTCAAATAACGTATCAGGTGTAATATCAGGTTTAACCCTTACCCTTAAAAAGGAATCTACAAGCTCTGCTACTGTTGCGGTTACAAATGATACAGACTCGATAAAGAAAAAGATCGAGGACTTTGTAACGGCATATAACAATGCTATAAATTATGCCGCTTCGAAGTCTTCATGGGACAGCACTACCAAGACTGGAGGTCCCTTACTCGGTGATGCGACGGCAAGGGATGTGGTTAGAAGCATGAAGGCAATGGTAATAGGCACGGTTTCAGCTGCTTCATCTGATGTAGATTCACTCGCAGGGATAGGCATAACTACTAACTCAAAGGATGGGACACTAACGATTAACAGCACGACATTGAGCGACAAGCTTTCAGCTAGGATTGACGATGTGTCCAAACTATTTGCAACTGCCACTACCGGCATAGCCAATCAGATATGGAGTTACGCTGACACTATCACAAAATCAACCGACGGAGCTCTGACCATAAGGAAAAGCGGTCTTCAATCTGTTGTCAATAATATTGCAAGTAATATAACTTCTCTTGAAACAAGATTGGTGAAAGTAGAAGATGATCTGCGGAGACGATTTTCGGCATTGGAATCACTGCTAAATGGACTGACTTCTCAGGGGACATTTCTGAATAATCAGATTACAAAATGGAATTCACAGTAAAATAATCGGGAGGTATATAACATGCAACAAGTGTCAGATTACAGGAAGGCAGAAGTGAATACTTCCGATAGTGTAAAAGTCATTTCCCTGATGTATGATGGGGCCATCAATTTTATCAAGGTTGCAAGGAAGAGAATAGAGCTTGGTGACATCGCAGGTAAGGGGCTTTATATAGGAAAGGCTTCCTCAGTGGTTGGGGAGCTATTAAGCTCGATCAACATGGAGGCAGGCGGGGAGATCGCTAAAAATCTGAGCAGGCTCTATGATTTTGTCTTAGACAGATTAATAACAGCCAATATGAAGAACGACGAAAAAGCGCTTGACGATGCTGTTAAGGTCCTCGAGGTATTACGATCTGCATGGAAAGATATTGGCAAGAATAACATTGTTAATATTCCAAAAGAGGCAGTTTCTGCAGGGATGGAGTTGAGGGTATGAGTAGTGAAAGAGTCTTAAGTCTGTACAAAAAACTGCTTGGACTGGCAGAGGATCAGTTAAATGCACTTCGGGATGAAAGGTTTGATGAGGCGTTAGAAATACTCGAAAAACGTCAGAGAATTATTGATGACATCCAAAATATTGACAGAGAAGTAATGAATACACAGTTACTCCCATTGAATGAGGAGGCCCATAATCACCGTAATAATGGTTCAAGGGAGATGGTTATAAACATCGAGAAAATTCTGACCCGTAACAATGAGATGAAGAATACACTTCAGTTAGAAATGGCTTCTTTATTGGACCAGATAAGTGTTCTTGAGAACTTTAAATTATTTTCCCGTCATAATAAATGTAATCAGAATGGCTCCACTATAAGCATAAGCATCTGATTTATTTCCAGACTTATCCTTTTAATTCTACTTATATTACCTCTTATAATACATGGCAAGGTATTTGCTTTATTACCATGTCAGTCACTCCTCTGCGTCTAAACTGCGGCGGGAGTCAAGAAGATACCATTTGGAGTCGTTTACTCATGTTAGACAACAGTCATAGGGCAGGTCTTAATATCAATTCAGAGGATTTTACCTTGATGGAACAAGCCATGGGGAAATATGGATCAGGATTATTTGATGAGGCAGAAAGGATATTTGGGTATTTGACAGAGAGGTATCCGGATAATCCGGAGATAAGAAATAATTACGGGGCGTGTTTATTTATTAAAGGAAAGTCTATAGATGCAATATTTCAGTTCACAAAGGCGCTGGATTTGGCCCCTGCATATTCGGAGGCTACAATTAATCTCCGTGAAATATGCAAGAAAATTTACAAGGATTTTGAAATTGAGGAGAATGTTCACAGACATCTTGATTTGCCGGAATTGCTCCAACCTCTTCAGGGTATCAAGCGCTTTGAAGGATGGGCGATATCCATTACAGGCATTGGATCTATCGAAGTATATGTTGATGGCAGGCACTTGTTGCGGGCAGAATATGGGTTGCAGAGGGATGATGTCGCATTGATCTATCCCGACATAAATAACTCAAGCTGCAGCGGATTTAGGTTTTACATAAATACGCTGGTTCTGATAGATGGTATCCATGAAGTAAGCATTGCATATAAGACGAAAGATGACAGGCAAGTTGAAGACAGATATTTTATCAAAACTGATAATTCAAAGATCAGACTAACTCAGGACGAGGCAGATACTTTCAATAAGTGTACTAATTCGGAGGATTGTGCGGATATTCTGGATAAATCTATTTTGCTGCCCACATATTTTTCTCTCGAAACAGCTATTGGATGTCCCTCGAGTTGTTTGATGTGTCCCAGGAAAATGGTTTTAAAAAAACGAAAAAACAAATTGATGCCAGAGAGGCTGGTTGATAAAATCTTTGATGAAGTTGACTGGAAGTGTAAAATAAACTGGGAGTGGATTAATGATCCATTGTATGACGACAGGATATACAGGTTTATGAAGAGAGCAAAAAAACTTGGATTTGAAAACTGGATAGCGACGCCTGGATATTTATTGGATACGTATAAGGCAAATCAGTTATTGGATGGAAATGTTGATATTGTCGTATTTTCTATAGATACATTGAATAAAGATTTATACAAAAGGATAAGACGGGGTCTGGATCTTGATGTAGTTTTAACTAATATTAAAAACTTCCTCTCCATAAGAGAACGACTTAACTCAAAAACTGATGTATGGGTGACAAAGATTCAACTCCCTCTAACCATGTCTGAAAGTAGAAAGGAATTTACAGATTATTTTGAAAAATTGGGCATTAATAAGGTTCAGTTCCCGGCATACAGGATAAGAGGAGGGGAAATGGATGCTGAAGTCTCACAAGAGGTGCCAAATTTCAATCTGTGCTATTTCATAGAAAATGAGATGGCGATAACAACGGATGGTGACGTGGTGCTTTGCCCATGCGAAGCCGGTGCCTGGGATAAGCCAGAAGCAAATATAACAGAGATGTCTGTCAGGGATGCATGGCTGACACCTAAAAGAATAGAGACAATAAAACTCATCAGGGGAAGCGGATTAAGGTCATTTAAAGAGTGCAGGGAGCATTCCGGTCAATTGGAATGAAAATATTCAATTACTTCTTTAATGGAGGCTTCAAATGGCAAAGGTCTTACTGGTTAATCCATCAATAGCATATAGCACATGGAATGCGGACATAAGCAAACCATCACCAGATACAACATTCATTCGCCTTGGTCTTGCATATCTGGCAGGGTCGTTAAAGGCAAGGGGGCACGATGTTCATCTTGCTGACTTAAGGACATTGTCAGGTTGGAGTGAATATGAACAGGTTGTAAAGGCTATCTCTCCGGAGTTCATAGGAATATCCATACATTCTGTAGAATATTCTATAGCTCTGGAAGCTGCCAAAAGAGCCAAAGAGGTCTTACCAGGGGTAATTGTGGTCGCTGGCGGAGTTCACCCAACCATGTTCCCGCAGGAGTGCATTGATAGCGGCAATTTCGATTATGTTATCCAGGGTGAAGGAGAAATCAGCTTCGTGGAATTGGTAGAAGATCCGTCTATGTTCCCTAAATGCTTTTGGGGTGAAACTCCGGATCTTGATACGATCCCATTCCCGGAAAGGGAAATTTGGCCGGACTTTAAAAGGAGAATGTTTTCCGAACCATTTGGATTAACTGGTTTCAGGTTTCCCTTACCTATGGCTGAGATGATCAACGTAAGGGGATGTCCTTATACATGCAAGTTCTGTTGTGGGCCTGGAGAGCATCAGCTCTATACGAAATTAAGAGAAAACGGGACTCGAAAAACTTATATTCGGGGGAGAAGCGTGTCAAATGTCATAGCTGAACTGAAGATGCTGATAGACAGGTATGGCATTAAATCCGTTATGTTCCATGATGATCAGTTCATAGTATCTCCAAAATGGGTTGAAGAGTTCATAACTGCCCTTCATTCCAGCGGAATCGTGAAATATGGTCTTAAATGGGTCACATCAAGCAGGGCTGATAACATATGTAAAAATGATAAACTCATAGGGGATATGGCAGCTGCAGGTCTTCTCTTATTGATAGTAGGATTTGAGTCATTCAGCCCGAGGGTATTGAAGTGGTTCAATAAAGGGGTTACGGTAGATCAAAACTTCAAGGCAGCGGAGATTTGTCATAAACATGGTGTAAAGGTCTGGGCAAACTATATCCTTGGTATACCAACAGATACCGGATGGCACAAAGAAGATGATCTGATGACTGTTGAAGGTGTTTTACGGGTCAAACCTGTCCATTTTTCCCCTGCCTTTTATACCCCGGTCCCTGGAAGCGCATTATATGACTTTTATAAAACCAATAACCTCATTGTTGGAGATGACAATACAGAGTCTTTGAGTGATAGAGGTGCGATGGCTCCAAAGGTTAGAAATGTGGATTATGACTTTTTAGAATCCATAATGATCAATGATACCTTTCTGGCGTAAGGGGAGAAATAATGCAAAATGATATGGTGATAAAAGACAAAGTGCGGGAGATGGAATGGGCCCTGGAATGTGCCAGTCGCATATTCAAGGAAAAACATGAAGCAGCCACAAGATATCTAAAGAAAGTAATGGCTGCAGAACGTACGATATCCGATTTGAGCAATAAACTGGTCGAAAAAGATGATTCCCTGCGGAATGCATTGAGTCTGCTCTTTGAGATAACGCCAATTGATGTAAGAACAAGGCCGTCTGCCATAGCGGATAAAGTCTCAGTTATTATACCGGTCAATAATGGCGGAGAGAAATTAAAGGGTTTACTCGGTATGATAAGGTCTCAGAGAAAGGTAAATGATATAGAAATTATTGTGATCGATTCTGGATCTTCAGACAATTCAAAAGAGATAGCTGCCGGGTTCGGAGCGGTAATTATAGATATCCCTCAGAAGGAATTCAATCATGGTATGACCCGAAATACAGGGGCTGCAAAAGCGACAGGTGATTACCTCGTCTTTACAGTGCAAGACGCTCTTCCTATCAATAATTATTGGCTTTACAACATGGTATGCCCATTAATCGAATACCCGCGATTAGCTGCCCTTTCGTCAAAGCAGTTTGTTAAACCTGAAGCTGACCTCTTCAGTTTATGGAAGAATGAATTGCTGGGTACAATACTGGGGTTTGAGCAGGACTCCATGTACACCCTCTTGATGGACATTGGGGGAATAGGCCTGAGGGCATTTGATGGGGCTACGAAAAGGAGGCTGACATTCTTTGACAACGTTTCATCATGTGTGAGAAGGGATATATTTGGAGAGGTCAAATTCACCCCCATGATGAATGCAGAGGATATTGACTTTGGTGTAAAACTCCTGCACAAACGTAAGGTTATCGGCTACTTAAATTCAACGGGCGTTTATCATTGGCATGAAAGGGGTGCGGTTGACGTATTAAAACGGCATAGTATAGGTTCAAAGGCCAATGTTCATACTTTGCAAAACGAACTGCCCTATTTATTTTCAAGATATAACATTACCTGGGACCAGTTAGTAGCTGTGATTATTGGTACCTATAACCTTATTAACCTCTCAATTTCTGAGTCTAACCCCGTGAACAGCAATCCCATGACAGCATTAAAATCACTACTAAGTGCTATTCAGAAGAATATAAATAAGCATCCTGACGGGATAGAAAAAGGTTTGAAAAGAATGAGAATACAGGGAGACGAGGGCCTGAATATTTTGTATTCTATGTTGTTTGAAAATGCCGTTCGCTCCCCCCAAAATATGTATAATTTTAAACAGAATATATTGATCCCGAATATCATGAACTACCTTAATCAGTTTTCCGAATATCTTTTGGCCAGACATAATACGTTATCCGGCCGGGAGGAAGACTTTGTAGCATGTATTTATAAAATATATGCTATGACTGTGGGTGATGCTATAGGAGCGTATTACCTGGAGGCGGAATCCCTCAACAGAGTTACTTCGGAATTAAATAAAATAGATGAGATTTTAGCAAAGGGTGTCTGTTATCAATAATCATTCCTTAGTAGAAACGAAAAATGGCAGTTATTCAATAAGGGTTACGTATGAAGACGGCTCTTTAAAAACACTTCACAGCCTCTATGACCCCGAGGCAGAAGCCAGGGCAATTGCAGATGCCTTTTATTTTGATGGGAAAGGGCTATTAGTGGTATTAGGATTGGGGCTTGGTTATCATCTGATGGAGCTTGTCCGCAGGTTTCCGGAGGCCAGGATTATTGTGGTTGAATCAAGTCATGAGATGTATGGACTGGCAAAGGAATATGGTAGGATGGGAGAGATCGAAGATAGGGTTAGATTCATAATCGGAGTCACTTCTGATGCGGCTATAAGAGAGATTACCAGGTATCAGTTAACGTCTGGAATGCCTTCTGTTGCCTCCTTTCCCCTGGCTCCGGTCGTTTCAGCCATGCCAGACTACTATAATCCTATCCTTATCTCCTTAAAAAACACAACATCAGTCAGGCTCTGGGAAAGGCTCAGATACCCAAGGTTTAAGGAGGAAAAGACTAAGATCGCCTTTATAGATTATGGCTATTTCCTGACCTCCGAGGTGGCAGACGCTATTAAACGCCTTGGTCAAGAGGTCGTAAAAGTTCCTTTAAAGAAGGGAGAAGATGGGGAGGCCATTGTATCGCGCATGTTGAGTACCATCCTTGAATTCAAACCGGATTTCCTCCTCACCATTAACCATCTTGGCTTTGATGAAGACGGGGTCTTGACATCTTTTTTAAAATCAATTGAGATGCCTGTGGCATCGTGGTATGTTGACAGCCCGAATCTTATAGTCAAGGCCTTTGAAAAAAATGTATCTCCATATGTCTCACTTTATTTATGGGATAAGGGATATATAAACGATATGAAGGCTATGGGTTTTGAGTTAGTTGAATACCTGCCACTTGCAGCGGACACTGATGTCTTTAAACCTTTAAATTTAAGTCAGAAGGATAAAAACAGATTCAATACAGTCATAGGTTTTGTAGGCAACTCTATGGTCGAACCGGCAGCAGAAAAGCTGAAAAAGGTACCAGTGAAATTGCGCTCTATTACTGAAAGGTTATCGCAGCGCCTTGGTTCCTCTCATCTGTCTTTCGATGAATTATTGAGAATGTTGAATAATGATGAGCAAGAAAAAGTAAGAGCCCTTCCTGTTCAGGAGAGGCTTGATCTTGAGGCCGCTGTTCTCTGGAGATCAACACTTATATACAGACTCTCTTGCATAGAAAGACTTAAAGAATACAGTCCGAGGGTTTACGGGGATAAAGGCTGGCATGAACTCTTAAGCAGAGATTTCAATATCAGGCCTCCGTTAAACTATTACAGTGAACTTCCCCGCTTTTACAATGCCTGCAAGATAAATTTCAACGCTACTAATCTGCAGATGGGTAGCGCCGTTAATCAGCGGGTCTTTGATGTCCCGGCATGTGGTGCATTTCTATTGACTGATGATCAGGATGCGTTAGGTGATCTCTTTGATATAGGGAAAGAGGTTATAACCTATAAAAACAGGGAGGAGATACCGGGACTTTTAAAGTTTTATCTGAACAATTCTCAGGAAAGAAAGCGAATATCGGAATGTGGAAGAGAAAGGATCTCGAGGGAACATACGTATGTCCACCGGATAAAGATGCTGATTGACAGCATGAAGAAGCGCTATTCCTGAACAGCTGGTTTTGGAGGAAGTTATGAAGATTTCCGTTTCGATGATTACAATGAATGAGGAAAAGAATATTGCAAGGGCGTTGAGCTCATGTACATTTGCCGACGAGATCGTAGTTGTTGATGGTGGCAGTACTGATGGCACGCTGGAAATACTCAGGTCTTACCGGAATGTTACGTTGATTCAACATATATGGGAAGGCCATTTTGGGAAGCAGCGGCAGATCTCTCTTGACAATTGCACAGGTGACTGGGTGGTGCGCCTTGATGCAGATGAGGCATTTTCGCAGTACTTCGAAGAAAATATAAGAACCCTGCTTGAATCAACTCCGGGAGACACTACCGGTTATTTCATCCGTCAGTGTAATCTCATTGGAAATGAAAAGTATTATTCCAGGGGAGCTGATGATTATGAAAATATTCCGAGGATTTGGCGTAACCGCAAGGAGGTCAAATGGGAGGGGCAGTTACATGAACTATTGACGAAACCTTACGATGGATTAGACAAACACTGGGATGCATACGTTGTACATTATGGTTTCCTGGATAAGGAAAAGTATTGGAAAAAAAGTGAGCAATATTCACAAATGGAAGAAAGTGGTTTCAATAATCCGGAAGAACTTTTTTACAGGGAATATGATGTCCAGGTCAGGCCGCTTAGGACTATGGTTAGCCGTTGGGTTCCACCATATACTTCTGAAAAGATGTCTGAACGTCCCAGGGTTGCGATATTAAGGGGGCCTAATCTTAATCACTGGGAGATGCAGAATTATGAACCTCTGTACAAAACATTTGACATAACTTCTTATACGACAACTCAATCAAGTTTTGATCTATCCCATATTACTCTTCCTGTTGTTAAACTTCCTCCCCATCCTCAAAACCCTGCCTATATGATAGGCCTTGAGGCAGAACTCCTCGATAAGGATATTATTTATACAGCTGATATTACCTGGATATTTACATATCAGGCAGCAGTTATGAAACAAAAATTTGGAAAGAGGATCATTGCTCTCGAATGGGAAAATATCCCCTTCGCCTACGAGGAAGATGAGCAGATGAGAGAGATGAAGCGGTTTAACCGGCAGATGGTGGATCACTTTGTTGCCGTGACCGAAAGAGCAAAAGATGCCCTGATCATAGAAGGGGTACCGGAAGACAAGATAACTGTCATTCCAATGGGAATTGATGTAAACAGGTTCAGGCCGGATAACGAGGCAAGATGGAGGTTAAGAAAAGAATTTGGTATCGGCAAAGAGGAGCGAGTTGTGTTGTTTACAGGAAGAATAGTCTGGGAAAAGGGTATCTATGACCTGCTATACGCTGCAAAATTGGTTACCCAGGAGGATAGTGTTAAGGATGTTCACTTCAGGTTTGTAGTCATTGGAAAAGGATCTGAATCAGCTGGGATTAAAAGCAGGGTTGAGGAGCTTGGAGTCGGCTCAATGTTTACATTTATAGAGGGCTACCCTTACCACAGAATGCATGAAATGTTTAACATGGCCGATATATTTGTTCTTCCAAGTATTTCTACAAGAACATGGAAGGAACAGTTCGGAATGGTTTTGACAGAGGCTATGGCCTGCGGTCTTCCAGTTATCTCAACTTATTCCGGCTCTATTCCGGAGGTGGTGGGTGATGCAGGAATACTTGTTCAATCCAATGATCCGAGAGGACTTTCTTCTGCGATTATAAATCTTCTGAAAGATGACACATTAAAAAAAGAGTTGTGTATAAAAGGAAGGGAGCGGGCTATTAATGAATTTGACTCACAAAAGATAGCCCAGAAGTTCAGTCTTCTTTTTGAAGAACTGGTACAGTCCTCTTTTAGAGGAGCGGTCCAGGAATTGGCACGTTATACCGGCGTAGATGTTGATGAGGTTATAAGTCGTATAAGGTGTGTTTATGACCAACAGATTAAAGATTGGGGTGACATCTCTAAATGCATTCTGACCCAGGAAAAGGTCAACGAGTTTTACATCAATACGGATTCATATCTCTATGATCTGGTCCAATACAATTATGAGAATCCCATGTATATGCAGGGGATTGATGAGATAACCAGATTTTGTCGGCAAGTCTCCTCTGAACGTGGAAAGCTTGACATTCTTGATTTTGGCGGCGGGATAGGGAGTCAGATCATCAATCTGTCCAGGATAAGTGACATACGACTTAATTATGCAGATATCCCCGGCAAGACCTTCAATTATGCAAAATGGCGGTTTGGAAGGAGATGCCTTGATGTGAACATGATTGATGCATACAAGGATGATTTCCTCGGTTCAAATAGATATGATGTTGTGATCATGCTGGATGTGGTTGAACATTTGGTAGAACCGGAGAAAACCGTCAAATACCTGATTGAACACTTAAACCCTAATGGTTATTTAATTATGTTTGCTTCATTTTATAATAACAATGGTGAGGCCGGATGGCATCTGAATGTGGAACGTTATACCAACGAAGGGTTTTATAACATTGTAAAAGAAATGGGTCTGGAAATGTTGAATAGCGCGCCACTCAGGTTTTTCAGAAAGGCATTTGAAGAGCCAGCGGATCTGATAGCTGAGATTGATGCCACCATTGCAGAAGGAAGGCATGCAGACGCCAGGGGACTAATAGAATCATATTTAGAGTTACATCCACTTGATTTGTCAATTATCATTAAATATTCGGAGGTTTGTTCTAAGCTTCATGACTATGACACCGCGCTGGACAATCTGGAAAAGGTTTTATTGTTCAATAAAGAAATGACAGGGGCGGTGGAACTTAAAAGACAGATAGAAGGCTATGTATCCATGTAGCGCAGGAGATAAAGTGATTAACGATACGAGGAGTCAGACGCAAAATGGATTAGATAAGACTGTTGACAGGGAATACTTTCGCCAGGGAAGAAAAGAAGTCGAGACTCTTGTGCCCGAGGAAGCCATGAGGATTCTTGATGTGGGTTGCGGAGAGGGTATACTCGGGAAAAGGCTGCTGGAAAAAGGGGCTGAAGAAGTTGTTGGTATTGAAGTTGATCCAATTGCGAGTAAGAGGGCAAATGAGAATCTGTCACGGGTTATAAAGGGAGATGTGACGTGTCTGGAACTTCAATATGAAGATGGTTATTTTGACTGTATTATATTTGCCGACATACTGGAACACCTGAAGGAACCATTGTCAACACTCAGGAGATTCAAACACTATCTTGCTGATTCTGGTTCTATTGTCGCAAGCATTCCGAATGTACGGTATTACGGGGTTCTAAACATGCTGGTGGAAGGGCATTGGAAGTATCAGGACTCGGGTATCCTCGATAGAACCCATCTGAGATTCTTTACGATGAAAGATATGGAATCCCTGTTTACAGAGGCTGGATATGAGATAACAGGGATAACTGCCAATATTGATCCTGCTTATAGTTCCTTGCATGATCCTCTTTCAGGAGAGATATCCTTTGGCAGGGTTAATCTGAAAGGTCTGTCACATGAAGAACTTAAAGATCTCTTTATAATTCAATACCTGATAAAGGCAGAAAAGTCTGGAAATAAAAAGATGTGTAATACCCTGATGTCAGCAATCGATTCCCAGGATTTCAATAAGGCTATTGATATCCTGGAGGAGTATTTGGTACATCATCCGGCTGATACTGATTTTCTTTATCGGCATGCAGATGTGAGCTTCAAGCTCGGGCAACTTGATAAGGCACTTGATAGCATAGATAAACTTCTCCTGTTTGAGCCCGAAAGAAGTGATGCCATTGGGCTTAAAGGCATAATAAACAGGGCTTCGTCAAAAGCAATAGTTTAGACTTAATGAGAAAAGGAAGAAGATAATTCAGGAAATTATGTCTGCCAATAACCTCATATTCGATAGAAATTTAGAGGTCATGAAGAAATATGACCCTGCACTTGCAACTTCAGTTATTGAGGCATGTGTCAGTGATGATTTGAAGCTGCATACATCTAAGTCAGGGAAACTTTCTTTGAAGGTAGGGGATATCACCCTGCATAGCCTGTATGATCCTGAGAAGGAGGCTGGCAAGTGGGTTGAATATCAGCGGGAAAAGGTTGAAATGGGATCTGCTGTTGTCGTCCTCGGTTTTGGACTTGGGTACCATGTTGCCGGGCTTTGCGAGCTCGATATTTGCAATATTTCAGGTATGGAGATAATTGTCTATGAGCCAAGGCTCGATATCCTGAAAACAGCTCTGGAACATTTTGATTTAACTCATGTCCTCACAAGGGTGAAACTGTTAACAGGGGATAAAATACCGTTGTTGCCAAAATGCTTTACAATAGTAGAGCATAGTCCATCTGTCATGGTAAGTGAATCATGTTTAAAGAACCTCCATAAGAAACTAAGATTACGTCAGACTGTGAAGAGTGGTTTGAAGATCATGGTCGTAGGGCCGATCTACGGCGGCTCTCTCCCTGTTGCAGGATACTGCGTCTCTGCCTTGAAAAAACTGGGTCATCAGGTTGATTATGTAGACAACAGTAAGTATAACGAAGTCTTTCAGTCAATCCCCGGGATAACAGGTGAAAAGGCCCATCAGAATCAACTGCGCTCCATGTTTATCTCCTTTCTGTCAGAGGCAGCCATAGCACGGTGCGCAGAGTTTAAGCCAGACCTCGTTTTTGCCCTTGCACAGGCCCCTTTAACCGAAGGAAGTCTGCAGAAGCTTAAAGAGAACAGGATACCCACCGCCTTCTGGTTTGTTGAGGACTTCAGGTTTATGAACTACTGGGAGAGGATAGCGCCCCTTTATGATTATTTCTTCACCATCCAGAGGGACCAGTTTTTTGACAAATTAGATGCGAGTGGCGTTAGAAACTACTCATATCTTCCTATGGCTGCATCTCAGGAAGTTCACCGGAGGCTTTACCTGACAAAAGAAGAAATAGACACTTACGGAAGTGATATATCGTTTGTTGGGGCCGGATACCATAACAGGAGGTTTTTCTTCAGCGGATTGCTTGATTTTGATCTTAAGATATGGGGGAGCGAGTGGGATGTCGGCCTGCCATTGCTGAGGCATATTCAAAGAGGCGGTGAATGGATAGATACAGAAGAGACAGTAAAGATATTTAATGCTTCGAAGATAAATATTAACATCCATTCTTCCACATATCACGAAGGGGTTAACCCTCACGGTGATTTTGTCAATCCAAGGACATTTGAAATAGCAGCATGCGGGTCTTTTCAATTGGTTGATTGCCGGTCTAATTTGTTAGAACTGTTCAATATGGATGAAGAGATTATATGCTTTAAAGATCTCACTGATGCGAGGAGAAAGATCAACTATTATCTGGAAAATCATGAAGAAATGGCTGCGATAGCGCAAAGAGGAATGGAAAGGGTGATAAAAGAACATACTTATGAGCACAGGATGGAAAAGATGTTTGAGTTTATCCTTGAAAGGGGATATGAGCGTCCTTCATGGGATTCAAGAAAAGAGGATGTGGAGGGGCTTATCGCAGAGGCTGACAGGCATACTGAACTTGGCAGGTATCTGGAACGGTTCAGAAATAAAGGAGCTATTACTATCTCTGATATCGTTGATGATATGGCGTCCGGTGTGGGTGAACTTTCGAGAGTGGATAAGATATTTGTATTGATAAATGAGATCGGTAAGCAGTTTGCTGCGAAGAAGGATTGATCAATGAAAAATGTCCTGATAATCAATCTTACACGTATGGGAGACCTTGTTCAAACTACCCCTGTGATGGCAGGTCTAAAAGACGCCTACACTGATGTCAGGATTACGTTGCTGATAAACTCCGCCTTTGCCGAAATATGTAACTACATCCCATTTGTAGACAGGCTCATAAGCTTCAATATGGATGGATTCATAGCGGGCGGGCGTGGTGAGTTCCCCGGTCTTGTCAGCAAATACAGGTATATGGAAGAGATGTTGGAGGATATAAACAGGGTCGGGTATGACTGTGTGATAAACTTCACTCATACAACAGTGAGTGCAGCCATAATGTCTCTCGTCAGCTCTAAAGAGTTCAGGGGATACATTGCTGATAATAAAGGACATTCCCTTATAAAACATCCATGGTTAAGATATTTCTTCAATATAGTCCCTGGAAGGATTTACAATCCTTTTCATCTATGTGACATATATATTAAGGCCGGTGGGGCCATGCCGAAAGAAAAAGGACTTTTTCTGGAAGTCCCGGAAGAAGTCTTTGATACCGCTAAATCGCAATTACGGAAATCGGGGGTCAGCGGTGGTGATTTTGTAATAGGATTTCAGCCGGGCGCTAGTGACAGACATAAGATGTGGGCCACAGGACGATATGTTGAACTTGCAAAGAAATTAACGAGCAGGCTTGGAGCAAAGGTTATAGTCTTCGGTTCAGGCGGCGAAAGGGCGCTGGGTGAAGAAATAAAGATGGGGGTTGGAAGCGATGTAATAGATATGGTCGGCAAGACATCGCTGAAGGAGCTTGCTGCCTATCTGAAGTGCTGTAATCTTCTTGTTTCTAACGATTCAGGTACAATGCATATTGCGACGGCCGTAGGGACAAGGGTTATAGGAATCTCCCTCGGTGCGGCCTATTTCCGTGAGACCGGCCCATATGGGAAAGGACATATAGTAATAGAGTCGAATCTCCCTTGTCACCCTTGCAGCTTTCATGTAAAGTGTCAGGACATGATCTGTAATGACACTGTCAGTGTGGATGGTGTCTACAGGGTTATTGAGATGCTTTATAACGATGGTCGTTTAAAGGAGGTTGATGACTCCCCTTTATGGGATGGTATGCAGGTTAATGAGGCCGTCTTTTCTGATGATGGATTATTAGAGTACATACCAAGGATCAAAAGGCCCATTACCAGGGAAGACTTTTTCCGTCACTTGTACAGACTGGTGTGGCTGCAGACCCTTGATCACAATGCTGCTTCCATTGTGCCGGAGAATTCCCCGCTACGCCATCATCCCGATAAATCCCTTTTTTCAAAAGTGGTGACAGAAGGGATTAACGGTTGGGAAATTAGTAATGAGATTGATGCACTCAGGAGCCTTAAGGAATTAGCCGGGAGGGCACTTGAAAAAGTCAGCCTGATAGCGGAAGAGGCTAAGAGGGAAAATCCTGATATCGCAAAGATTAAAGATATCTGGGCAGATGTACCACTAATTGATCAGGATATAGATATAATTGGTTTTACTAATATTGCACTGCGTCCCATTGTGATTTACTTTAAATTCGGGAGAGAAAGTCTTGAAGGCGAAGACGTAGCGGTCTTAGCCAGTGCAGCATGCACCTTATACAAGAATCTTATAATCCAGACCTCTGCAATGATTCAGCTTATTGAACCGTTTAACAACAATAGCACTTTAACATTAGAAGGGAGAGGCGTATGGCAAACATAGATGTTAAGAAAAGGGAGGAATTATTGACAGCTATAACTGATGGCATTATAAGCACCTGTGAGAGTATTGGGCAGATCAGCGCCAGATTAATGGATTGTGCCAATTCCCTCAGGATTGAACAAACTGAGAGGGTCTTTAATGAAATATCAGGCTTGATGGACAATCTCAGCGACCTTATGGATTTTATCAGGGAATTGAGGAATGGTCTGGAACAGTCCGAAATCTCATCAGAATCCCTTTCATCGTGGAATAAATCCATTGATATCTTTAAAGAGATGCTCTCTGCCTTTGAAGGAAAGGATTGGATAACCCTCGCGGACCTTATAGAGTATGAATTGAATCCAATTCTTTTAGAAGGTAAAAATGGTTTATCTGAACTTAATGAAAAATTGGTGGGACAATAGATAGAGACGGGTCCGTTCTCTAAAATTATCGGCCCCGTTAAGCCAAGGCCAAAAAATATCATCTTACCTGATTAAGAAATGCTGCGCGATGTGGTAATCGCCCATTCTGCAATGCCAACAAGTCTGCATGTCATTCAAAACATCTAATGTAACTCTTGAATATATTGAATTACCCGTAAAACGCATTGAACTCGTTTTGCTTGTGAGATAGATCAATTTAAGTTAAAATCAGCGTGATAAACAGGTTAAATAAGGAGTGAGTTTGGATATTAATTCAGAACTACAACAGTTTTACAGCGACGTCATGCAAAGTCTATCAGCCTTCCAGCGTATTGTCGCGATGCTGAATAAGAAGTCCGACGTGAAGTCTATATGTGATGAGGTTGTGAAAATACTGTCTGATGAGCTTGGCCTTGAACATTGTTCAATTATGCTTCTCGATGATAGTGGTAATTACGTAGTAAATCAGGCAGGCGTTTCACCTCCGGAGGCAGATAGGAATGAGGAGGTTCATGACAGGGCATTCAGAGTAGGCGAAGGGGTCGCAGGTATGGTTGCAAAAAACAATGCCCCTATACTCATATCAGATGTAGATAACGATGTCAGATTTGTGAAACTAAAATCAGCCGTTGACATAGGGTCTTTACTCTGTCTGCCGGTTTCTGCCGGCGGGCGGTGTTTGGGTGTGTTAAACCTTTCTCACAGTAAACATAAGTTTTTCAGTAAGCACCATGAGAAGGTCTTCTCTATTCTTTCTACAACTATTGGCCATCTTATAAATCTTGTCCGTCTTCAGAAAGACCTTGAGCTGTTAAACAAACACCTGCAATTGACGGTTATTGAGAGGACTAAAGAAATAGAGGAGTCTCACGAATATCTGAAAAATATCTTTGAGAACGCCAGTGATATAATATTTACCATAGACAATGAAGGCAGATTCATCTTCCTTAATAAAAGAGTGGAGGACCTTGGATATACTAAGGATGAACTTGTCGGTCAGGTGTTTGATACCCTGTTAATGAGTGAGGAGGCTATACGTGCCTTTGTTCAGGTGCTCAAACAGGGTGGGAAGAAGACCCTTGAGATGGATCTTAAAGGCAAGGACGAAACCGTATGGCAGACATTGTGCAGTTTTACCCCCCTTAGGAGCAGCGGTCAGGGGATAATTGGTTTACTCGGGGTGGCAAAGGATATTACTGAGCGTAAGATGCTTGAGAAAAGGCTCTTGCAGACTGAAAAACTCGCTTCACTTGTTACTTTTGTCTCGGGCATTGCGCATGAACTCAATAACAGGCTCCTCCCTATATTAGTCTATTCTGAACTTCTCCAGCAGTCATCGCTTGAGGAGAATGAATTAAAGCTGATAAAGACCGTAAATCGTTCGGCAATTGGCGCAAAACGTATTGTTGAATCATTGTTGCGCTTTTCAAGACAGGATAAACCTCACAAAAGTTCTGTTAATATTAATAGTATACTGCAAAGTGTAATATCACTGCTTCATTACAGGCTGTCATCAACTGCCATAACCCTTAAGTCAGATCTTGATGATACTATGCCGTTGACATTTGCTGATGAAAGACAGATTGAACAGGTCTTTGTAAATATTATCAACAATGCCTGTGATGCCATTGAAGAAAAAGGGGGTGCCGGTGGAATTCTGGAAATTAAATCGAGTGTAAAGGATGATGAAATCAATATTGAATTTATTAACAATGGACCGGAAATACCTAAGGAGGCTATAAGCAAAATCTTTGATCCATTCTATACAAGCAAAGAAGTTGGCAGGGGCACCGGACTTGGACTCAGTCTGTGTTACGGTATAATACGTGAGCATGGCGGCGACATAACTGCCAGCAGTGAAAACGGCAGGACGCAATTTACTATTCGAATGCCCATACCTTCTGCAGAAGATGCAGTGTATCACTCTCTTCTGACCTCTATTGAAGAAGTTGTTAATGTTCCTGATGTGAAGCTGAAGAAAATTCTGATAGTTGATGATGAAGAAGACCAGCTTGACGTAATGATACACATAGTAGGGAACAAATATATTGTTGAAGGGGCAAATTCAGGTAATGAGGCAATCAGCAAATTGAATAATGAAGATTTCGACATGATCATATGTGATTTTAAGATGCCGGGGATAGATGGAGCAGGGGTATTCGAATGGGTAAGCAAAAATAAGCCGTATATGGAGAACAAGATGCTTTTTTCTACGGGTGATGTGCTTGGGGGGAGGGCTGATGCATTAATCAGGAAGATCGGGGGAAATTATATTATTAAACCTTACAACATGGAAGAACTCCTGAAGAAGATTGAAGGTATAATAAATAGTGATTAAAGGAGGCAAGGCAATTCGTTTCAATTAAATCAATATTTGACGTTCTAATGTAATTAAGATTTATATCGGATTGTGAATTATGGTCATTCTGTCATACTGAATTGTGGTTTTTTTAACTCTTCGCTAAAAAAATAACCGCAGAGGAAATCTACATCACGTAAATCTTTATGGTCAATAGGAAATGCCTCGCACTGTTTTGGCCTTCCAGTATTATAAATTGCACACTTAGTGTTTCCGTCAGTACCCTCAAGGAAAGGACATTTCAATATCAGGCTGCAGCACTTTCCGCACTGGAAGCAATCTCCAAATCTTGCCTTCTGTTTCTCCTCGATATATTTTTGATTAAAGGTGCATAACACAAATCTTCTTAGTTTGTTGTTTATTTGTTTTAGAGTTTTTTTTGCATGTCTGTCAATGTAATACTGTATTGTCCGTGTCAATTATTCCCTCCTGCAAATATTAGCAATCTGTATTGATAACATATTAGCCATGTAAATTTCAAGAAGTTTTATTGGTTATGCCAACGCATGTATAGGTGTAAACGATATTTATTGATTTGTTTTTAATGGTTTCCGTTATCCACTGCCTGTGACTGAGTCTATAGCATGGACAATTATGGAGGCCATTTTTTTTAAAGCTGCTGATGATATACTAAGAGGCGGCATTAATACAATAACATTTCCGATAGGCCTTAATATAAGCCCCATATCTCTTGCTCTTGTGCATACCCGGTAGCCGGTTTTATCTTCCAGTGGGTATGGTGTCTTTGCTGATTTATCTTGTACAAGCTCTATGCCTGCCATCAGCCCCTTTTGCCTGATATCTCCGATATGGGGGTGATCCTTCAATGGGGCAAGCAGCTTCTCAAGCAGGCGGCCTTTCATCCTGACCTTCTCAAGGACTTTATCATGTTCAAAAATATCAATGTTTGCTATGGCAGCAGCACATCCAAGGGGATTACCTGTGTAGCTGTGACCATGGAAAAAAGTCTTAAACTCCCTATACTCTCCAAGGAATGCATTGTATATATCGTCAGTGACTAATGTGGCTGCTAGCGGAAGATACCCGCCGGTAATCCCTTTGGCAATTGCCATCATATCAGGATGGATCCCTTCATGTTCACATGCAAACATTTTCCCGGTACGTCCAAACCCAGTTGCAACCTCATCCGCGATGAATAAGATATCATATTGCTTACATATTGAACTAATCAGACTGAGATACCCTGGTGGAGATATGATTATTCCCGCAGCAGCCTGTACTATCGGCTCAATAATGATAGCTGCTATCTCCTTATGATGTCGTCTGAATATCCTTTCTGTCTCTCTCGCACATGTCAGGTCGCAATCAGGATAAGCGCTGCCAGCCTTACACCTGTAGCAGTCAGGTGAGGGGATTCTTATGGTTTCAAACAGCAGGGGTTTATATAATTTGTGAAACAGGTCTATACCTCCGAGGCTCACAGAGCCGATCGTATCTCCATGATATGCATTTTCCAATGCAAGAAATTTAGTCTTCTTCTTATATCTGCCTCCTTTAAGCTGCCAGTAGCTGAATGCCATCTTTAGTCCTACTTCAACTGCAGTTGAGCCATTATCTGAGTAAAAAACCTTTGACATGGAATGAAGTCCGGAGTTATGTGCCAGTCCGATTAGTTTTTCAGCCAACAGTATTGAGGCTGTATTTGAAAGGCCGAGTAGAGTGCTGTGGGCTATTTTTTTGAGTTGTCCCTGAATTGCCGTGTCAATCTCTTTTTTTCTGTGCCCATGAATGTTAACCCATATGGAAGATGACCCGTCTATATATTTCCTCCCTTTTGTGTCGAAAATGTACGAGCCGGCCCCCTTATCAATTACAAGAGGGGTTTCAGCCAGCCACTCCTTCATCTGTGTAAAGGGATGCCATATGTATCTCTTGTCTTTTTCTTCCAGGCTGACAGGCTTATGGTTCATGATTGCAAACTATCCTAAAAACAACTGCAATGTCAATACTCAAGTCTTCTTTACAATTTAATCTGAATAATAATATAATGTGAATTAATATCTTAACTCTTGAGGAGGGGATTTATAATGGGTTTTTTAAAGAGACTTGAAAAGAAAAATGTCGTAATTGCAATTATACTTATTTCTATTGGTGTAACGGCCGGCGTTATTATTTCTTCTAATCTTGGCTGGATTCCCCTTGGTCAGGCCAAGGTTGAACCCATTCCACCCAGGATCACTCAGCAATTGGCTGAAACTGAAAAGGCCTTTGTTGAAATTTCCAAGCGTGTAACTCCGGCTGTAGTAAACATCTCAACTACCAAGACGATGAGAGGGATGGAAAAAGGACAGTTGTCCCCCTTCTTTAATGACCCTTTTTTCAGGCGTTTTTTTGGCGATGACCTTTTCAGAGAGCATGAGATGCCTCGAAAACATAAAGAGCAGAGTCTCGGTTCCGGAGTAATTGTCACTGATGATGGCTATATTGTGACAAATAACCATGTAGTTGAGGGTGCTGATGAAATAAAGGTTGTGCTGTCTGACAGAAAGGAATATGTCGGTAAGGTGGTTGGTGCAGACCCAAAGACTGATCTCGCAATAGTAAAAATTAAGGCCAGCGATCTGCCGGCTATAGTGTGGGGAGATTCTGATAATATTGAGGTTGGAGAGTTTGTCCTTGCAATAGGCAGTCCGTTCGGTCTCAATCAGACGGTTACGAGTGGTATCATAAGCGCTAAAGGAAGGGCAAATGTAGGTATTGCTGATTATGAGGATTTTATTCAGACAGATGCTGCAATTAATCCCGGTAATTCCGGCGGCGCCCTCGTAAATATAAGGGGTGAGTTGATAGGAATAAATACCGCCATATTTACGAGAAGCGGCGGCTATATGGGGATAGGTTTTGCTGTGCCGAGTAACATGGCTAAATCTGTCATGGACAGTCTGGTCAAAGAGGGAAGGGTTACCCGGGGATGGCTTGGGGTTTATATACAGGACATTACCCCGGAGCTGGCAAAACAGTTTAAGCTCAGCAGCAACAGGGGGGCGCTTGTCAGTGATGTTATGGAAGGCAGTCCGGCGGATAAGGCGGGGCTTCAGAGGGGTGATGTAATATTACAGTACAATGGTAAAGAGGTTGAGAATAATTCACATCTCAGAAATATCGTTGCTCAGACACAAGTTGGAAAGACTATTGACGTTAAGGTAATTAGGGATGGAAGGACAGAGCTGATCAAAGTTGTTATTGGAGAACTTCCTGCAGAAATGGCTAAGGGAGAAAACGGAGAAGGAAGTGCGGGCGGCTTTTTTCAGGGATTAACAATACAGAGCCTTACTCCTGAATTAAGGCAGCGATATGATATCCCAGAAAAAATCAAAGGGATAATAGTTGCAGGAGTGAATGCAGATACTCCTGCTGAAGACTACGGACTTAAGGCAGGTGATGTAATTTTGCAAATAAACCGGAAGGATATTAAGTCGGTCAAAGATTTTAATAAGATTGCAGAAGAAATAAAATCAGGGGATAGTGTTTTAATCCTCATTTATCGTGACGGAATGACGATTTACGTTACACTGTCTCCATAAAGGTACATGAAAATAATCCCCCTTAATCCCCCTTAATCCCCCTTTTTCAAAGGGGGGAATTAGTTACCCCACTTTAGAAAAGGGGGGCAGGGGGGATTTGAAAGGCTATTTCGAGTGAAGGTAACTGCAATAATACCGGCGGGAGGTAAAGGGACGCGGATGCTTCATTCCACACCCAAACACTTTATCCACCTCGGAGACAAACCGGTACTTGCGTATACTCTTGATGCGGTTGAAAGATGTCCTGATGTCAATCAGATACTTGTCGTTACAAGGTCAGGAGAGGAGAATTATTGTCTAAAAGAAGTTGTTGAGAGGTATGGGTTTAAGAAGGTCTTAAAGATTGTCATAGGAGGAGAAAGGCGTCAGGATTCAGTTTACAGGGGGATTAAAGAGCTTGATGAAGATACGGAAATCGTCGTAGTACATGACGGGGTTAGACCATTTGTGTCTCAGAAGACAATAAGTGAGGCAATAAAGCTGGCTATGTTTACTGACGGGGTCGTTACTGCAGTCCCTGTTAAGGACACGATTAAGAATGTTGGTGTTGATGGTATAATAATATCTACCCCGGACCGTTCTGTTATGTGGTATGCGCAGACTCCGCAGGTATTTAAGAGGCGTATATTGGAGGAGGCGTATGTCAGGGCATATAATGACAAATTTACAGGTACAGATGAGTCATCATTGGTGGAGAGACTCGGTTATAAGGTTAAAATAGTGGAAGGAACCCCGGACAATATAAAGATTACTACAAAAGAGGACCTGCTGGTTGCTGACATGATATTAATGATGCGTGGGAAAAAGAGCATGAAATGAGGACTGGCATCGGTTTTGATATCCACAGGTTTGGAGAGGGTGATGCAGTGATACTTGGTAATGTGCGTATCCCCTTTGACAAGAAACTTATAGGACACTCGGATGCAGATGTATTACTCCATGCCCTTTGTGATGCTATGCTTGGCGCTGCTGGCGAGGGAGATATAGGAATACATTTCCCTAACACAGACCTATCTTTAAAGGGTATCTCAAGTATTGAATTATTGAAGAGGACAAATAGCATTATAACGCAAAAAGGGTTCTGTGTTTCAAATTTGGATTCTGTAATAATTGCTGAGGCGCCCAGGGTTCTGCCATACAGAGATGCAATGATGGGCAACATTGCCAAAGCCCTGGAAATTAATGTGAGTCAGGTAAATGTCAAGGCTACGACCAGTGAAGGTATTGGAGCAATTGGAAAGGGTGAAGGTATATCTGCATACGCAGTTTGTGTTCTAACATATGTTTGATAATTTATCGAAGGATTTAAATGCAGTTTTCGAAAGGGATCCGGCTGCTTCCGGAAAAGTTGAGGTTTTTCTTACATGTCCGGGTTTTCACGCAGTTATGTTTCACAGGATGGCACACGGGTTATGGAGAAGGGGTATCCCTCTTTTACCAAGGATTATATCGCATTTAAGCAGATTTCTGACAGGGATAGAAATACATCCTGGTGCAAGGATTGGTTCATCCTTTTTTATAGATCATGGCATGGGCGTTGTAATTGGAGAGACGACAGTGGTTGGCAGCAATGTTACCATCTTTCAGGGTGTTACATTAGGCGGGACCGGTAAGGAGAGAGGAAAGCGTCACCCGACATTAGGGAATAATATAGTTGTCGGCGTGGGCGCGAAGATCCTTGGAAATATTGTAATTGGAGACAATGTAAAGATTGGAGCTAATTCAGTTGTGCTGGAGTCTGTTCCACCTGACTCTACTGTTGTTGGTGTTCCAGGTCGTATTGTTAAACAGGGCGGGAGGAGGCTTACAGAAACCATGTTGGATCATGTTCATCTCCCTGACCCGGTATCTGACAGGATTGACAGGATTGAGAGGGAGTTGGAAGAGATCAAGGAGCAAATAAGGAGCAGAAATCATGGGACTTAACTCTATAGAAGAGGCAATAGAAGATATTCGGCAGGGGAAGATGGTTATTTTAGTTGATGATGAGGACCGAGAGAATGAAGGTGACCTCGTTATGGCTGCTGAAAAGGTTACCCCTGAGGCTATTAATTTTATGGCCCGCTTTGGCAGAGGGCTAATATGTCTGACACTCACGCCAGAACGTGTAGAGGAACTATCTCTTCAGCCCATGACGAACGACAATACAGCCCCTTTTGGGACCGCATTTACTGTTTCCATAGACGCCAGGCATGGGATTACAACAGGCATATCAGCGCAAGACAGGGCAGTAACAATACTGAAGACTATAGACCCTGAAACCAGACCTCTTGATTTGGCGAGGCCGGGGCATATCTTTCCTATCAAAGCGCAAAAGGGTGGTGTCCTGAAAAGGGCCGGCCAGACGGAAGGGTCAGTGGACCTGTCAAGGCTTGCAGGGTTACATCCATCCGGTGTCATTTGCGAAATAATGAATGAAGACGGCAGCATGTCCAGACTGCCGGAGCTGATTAAGTTTGCCGAGGATTATGCTCTTAAGGTTGTTACTGTAAAGGATCTGATTGAGTACCGGCTGCAGAAAGAATCCTTTGTAAGGAGGGTAGCTGATTCGAAGCTGCCCACGGATTTCGGTGATTTTAAGGTAATTGTTTATGAAGATGAACTTGACCATAATATACATCTTGCCCTTATAAAAGGAGATATTAGCAATTTGAAGAGCGTTCTCGTGCGTGTACATTCCGCCTGTATCACGGGGGACATCTTCAGATCCAGGAGGTGTGACTGCGGCGAACAGCTTCAAAAGGCTATGGAGATAATAGAGAATGAAGGTGTTGGTATAATCCTCTATATTAATCATGACCTGAAAGAAACAATGATCGGAAAGATAACATTATACAAGTTGCAGGATGAAGAGATAGAGGGTGCAAAGGACAATGTGATGGGTGGGGACAAGCCTGTATTGCGGGAATATGGCGTCGGGGCGCAGATACTGGTTGATCTTAATGTGAAACATTTACGGTTGATGACCAACAATCCAAGAAAGATTGTTGGTCTGGAGGGGTTTGGCTTGGATGTGATTGAGCGTGTCCCTATTGAAGTTACTCCACATAAGGAAAATATTGATTATCTTACAGCCAAGAAGAGAAAATTAGGGCACATGTTAAGTAAAATATGAATTAAAATAATATATTGGAGGGATTTATGCCTGAACCGATAGAGGGTGCTATAGCTGGAAAGGGTTTAAAGTTTGGAATTGTCGTAAGCAGGTTTAATGATTTCATTACGAGCAGGCTCCTGACGGGCGCTTTGGATGCACTTAAACAATGTGATGTAGATGATAGTAATATTACCGTTGTGAGGGTGCCTGGCTCATTTGAAATTCCAATGGTTGCCAAGAAGATGGCTGTGTCTGATAAGTATGACTCAATTATCTGCCTTGGCGCGGTTATCCGGGGAGCTACACCACACTTCGAATATATATCTTCAGAAGTTACGAAGGGTATAGCGAATATTGCGCTTGAGTCCGGCGTTCCTGTTATATATGGTGTCCTGACCACAGATAGTGTGGATCAGGCAATTGAGAGGGCAGGCACCAAGAGCAGAAACAGAGGATGGGATGCCGCTCTTCAGGCAATTGAGATGGCCAACCTCTATAAATTGCTCACATAATGGGATATCGCAGAAAATCAAGAGAGTTCGCGTTGCAGATGTTGTATCAATATGATGTCAGTCATCAGTCTGCCGGTCTTGCCGACGGTTTTTGGGAAGATCATGAGGCGCCGGAGAATATAGTAGAATTCGCCAATAACCTTGTTGATGGAGTAATTAAGAATCTTGATGAGATAGATGATAAGATCAGACTGTCTGCAAGTAACTGGAGCATTGACAGGATGGCCGTTGTAGATCGTAATATATTGAGGATGTCTGTATTTGAATTGCTCTATATCCAGGATATCCCTGTTAAGGTGACCATAAATGAGGCAATTGAGATTGCCAAGAGATTTGGTGAAGAAGAGTCGGGCTCATTTGTAAACGGTATACTTGACAGGATAGTTAAAGATCATCAGGAGATACTGGATTGGAAATTATAATTAGCCCGGGGCTGACAGCGCTGCGTAAGTTATAGGAAGGATGAGGGAAGAATATTATGATAGATCGTTATGCACTGCCTGAGATGAAGCATGTATGGGAACCGGAAAATAAATATAGTAAGTGGCTTGCCATTGAAGTTCTGGTTTGTGAGGCATTGGCCCAAAAGGGTGAGATACCTGAGGGTGCAGTCAAAGTAATTAAAGAAAAGGGTAGAATAAATACGGAACGGATCAATGAGATTGAACTTGATGTTAAACATGATGTTATAGCCTTTCTCACTGCAGTTTCCGAGTGTATCGGTGATGAAGCAAAATACCTCCATCTGGGACTGACATCATCTGATATCCTTGATACAGGGCTTGCCCTGCAATTAATGGATGCGTCAGACATTATCCTTGATGATCTGTACAGGCTTCTGGATGTGTTAAAGGAAAAGGCAAATGTCTACAAGAATACCGTCATGATGGGACGTTCTCACGGCATTCATGCAGAGCCGGTGACGTTTGGGCTTAAAATGGCCTTATGGTACGAAGAGACAAAGAGGAATATAGATCGCCTTGTCAGGGCAAGGGATACGATTGCCTGTGGCAAGATATCAGGTGCGGTTGGAACCTTTGCCAACATACCACCATTTGTTGAAGAATATGTGTGTCAAAAGCTGGGCTTAAAACCAGCGCCCGTATCTACCCAGATTTTGCAGCGAGACCGGCACGCCGAATTCATGTGTACGCTCGGCATTATATCAGGTACACTTGATAAAATTGCTACTGAGATCCGGCATCTCCAAAGAACAGAGGTGCTGGAGGTTGAGGAACCTTTTACCGAAGGACAGAAGGGTTCTTCTGCAATGCCGCACAAGAGGAATCCGGTAGGATCTGAAAATATCTGCGGCCTGGCGAGGATTGTCCGGTCCAATTGTGTTGCGGCGCTGGAGAACATCCCGCTGTGGCATGAGCGTGATATCAGCCACTCTTCAGCGGAACGCATTATTATGCCTGATAGTACGATTCTTATAGACTATATGCTCAACAGGTTGATAAGTATCATGAGGGATATGGTCGTCTACCCTGAAAATATGATGAAGAATCTAAACTTGACCCGTGGACTTATTAATTCACAAAGGGTATTGCTCGAGCTTGTAAGAAAAGGAATGGACAGGGATAAGGCATACAGGCTGGTACAGAAAAATGCCATGAGTGCATGGAACAAAGGCGAGGAATTTCAGAATCTGCTTCTTCATGATTCAGATGTAATGTCGCAGTTGAGTGAGGCTGATGTAAGGTCATGCTTTGATATGGATTATCATTTGAAGCATGTAGATTATATTTTTAACAGGATATTCTGATGAAAGGTTGGTAGGTGTAATCTATCGGCCGGAGGGAGGTTGATTGTTGAAGGCACGAGTATATGTTACGTTAAAAAATGGTATCTTGGATCCGCAGGGTAAGGCGGTTAAACATTCATTAAAGACTCTGGGGTATGCATCTGTTGCTGATGTCAGGATAGGAAAGTATATAGAGTTAAGTTTCGATGATACATCCGGGGAGAATTTGGATTCTCAGATTAAGGAGATGTGTAATAAGCTCCTCGCTAATACTATTGTAGAGGATTTCCGATATGAAATTGAAAAATAGACCTTATTGTTTTCATAGAACCCTTATTAATTATGAGCCTCGAAGGACACTTATCAGATCTTAGCCTTCCGGATATACTTCAGATAGTCCATTTGAGCAAGAAAAGCGGAATCTTGAAATTAGAAAGCCCTGCCGGAAGTGGGAGAGTTGTATTTCACGACGGGAAGATGCTGTATGCCTCAATGCATGGCAAAGAAAAACTTGGAGAAAGGCTGATCAGGGAAGGTGTCTT
Source organism: Nitrospirota bacterium (assembly GCA_020846775.1). Lineage (NCBI taxonomy): Bacteria > Pseudomonadati > Nitrospirota > Nitrospirota bacterium. The sequence goes on along the minus strand of JADLDG010000035.1, from coordinate 58,777 downwards.
GATGGAAGGCGACCTCGAAGCAGCCTTGAGGATTCAACGGGACAGGAAGATTTATGAACCCTTGGGCGCCATACTGACAGAGAACAAGTTGATTGAAAAAGATGCACTTGAATCCTTTATCCAGTCGCAGATAAAAGAAATCATATATGAAATGTTGTCTTGGGAAGAAGGGGTGTTTCGCTTTGAACCGGAACAGCCAATGCCTAAAATTCCTCAAAATATAAGTGTGAGTACTGAGTATATCCTGCTCGAAGGAACCAGACTGAGGGACGAGGGCAAAAAGATGGTTCAAGTACCTATAGAAAACATGCCCTCAGGATCTTCAGCCGTAGAGTATGGAGCTTATCCCAACACCCTGATTTCATTGATTGAAGAGCTGTCAGTTCCTGCAGCGAGTACTGAGATGTTAGTCATGCTTCTGAGGTTTGCAGGAGAAATGATGAGCAGAGCGGTTATATTCAAGCTTGACGGAGAGAAGGCAGTTGGGTTTGGACAAGTTGGAATATCGTTGGATTCAGCTGAAATAAGGATAGAGGGGCTTTGTATTCCCCTTGATAAGCCTTCTGTAATTAAAGATGTTATAACTAATAGAATGAGTTACAAAGGGCAGTTGCCTGAATCTGATTGGAATTCATACCTTTTTAAACATCTTGGCGCAGGATTACCTGAAGAGGTCTTCGTAGCTCCTTTAATAGAAGATAAAACGGTTACAGCGATACTATATGGAGACAATCTGCCTGGAAGGGGGCAAATAGGTGATACTTCAACCCTTGAGGCTTTTATCAAGGTAGCAGGTATTGTATTAATGGCATCAAAGTAACAAAGTTGGAAAGATGAATAAACAATATAATAATCACAAGGACTTCCTGGCTGAGGCAGAGGATATTGTCAGTAATTTCAACAAAAACCTCTATATACTGAAATCAACATGCAATACAGCAACGGTACAATATCCGGATGTAGTTAATGCTGTGTTTCGTGAAATCCATACCTTGAAAGGAATTTCTGAGATATCCGGGTTTCCAAGGATAAGCTCATTAAGTCACAACCTCGAAGATTTGTTGGATTGTCTCAGGTTCGGCAGGATTCAGCTAAATTATAAAGTTGTAGATACGTTATTTGAAGTTGCTGATGTCTTTACGGAGCTCCTTAACAATATTAATGATCAGGGAGAAGAGTATACTGAGATAGGGCCGGTAATTGAAAAAATGGGGCTATACCTTGATAGCGGGATACATGATGAAACTTTTAAGAACAATAGATTTGCCGGATTACCGTATGCTCTGTTAGGGAGGCTGCCTGAATTTGAGCAACACAGACTTATGGAGTCTGTTAAAGAAGGGCGCAGGATTTTCAGGATTATTGTACGAACGCATATTGACACTGTTGATGATGCGATGACAGAACTCAGGGCGAATCTTACATGCTACGGAGAGGTTATCACAGTAATGCCAGTCTCCGGGTTTTCCGAGGATGACATGGCATCTTTTGAACTTCTTTATTCCTCGCAACATGAAGATATTTTGCGTCGTTATGAACTGGTCTCAGGGACTCAAATGATGCAGGGGCAGGAGTTTCTTGAACAAGTTGCGGAAGACAGGGTTAGTGAGCGGGATCCTCTATTTTCTGGTGAAATAATAAGTATCCAGAATATAGACTTGGAAGGTGACCCATTTGAAACTCAAATACAGGAACAAATTATTGATCAGGTCGAACCTCCTCCACAGACGGTAAAAAGCATAGCCAAGACAGTCAGGGTTGATATTGAAAGGCTGGAGACACTGCTTGATACCGTAGGAGAAATATTATTATTAAATAGTACTGTAACACACCTGATGAATGACCTGAAGATGAAGTACGGCAAAGACCTGGTTTTCCTTGACATTCATAGATCTACCAGGCAGCTGCACAAGAAAATAGCATTCTTGAGAGATAAACTCATAGATATAAGGTTGGTACCCATAGAGTATTTGTACACAAGGCTAAATAGAATAGTGGAAGTGCTTTCAAAGGACTTGTCGAAGAAAATAAAGTTTGAAGTGTCCGGTGGTGATACTAAACTGGACAAGTCAATTATAGAAGAAATTGCAGACCCACTAATGCATATAATACGTAACGCAATTGATCATGGTATAGAGGATGATGAAGTACGGAGAAAAAGAGGTAAGGATCCTGCAGGGACAATAAGAATTACGTCTGTGCAGAGAGATGGGACTGTGGTGATTGACATTGAAGATGATGGATGTGGTATTGATTTTGATGTTATTAAAAACAGGGCGCTTATCATGGGTCTGCTTAGAAATGATGAAATGGATGAAAAGACACTCCTGAAGATGCTTTTTATGCCGGGCTTTACCACAAAAAACACAATAGATGACATATCCGGCAGAGGGGTAGGCCTTGATGTGGTAGCAAAGAGCATAGAGGATTTGTCTGGTATGATAGAAGTTGAAACAGTTTATGGTAAGAGAACTACTTTCCGTATTACACTTCCTGTAACATTGCTTATAGTCAGGGCTCTGATAGTTTCAGAGTCAGGACGGGAATTTGCAATACCTGTAAATTTGATATCGGAAAATCTCAGCTTAAAGGAATGCGAAATAAAAATTATCAGGGATAGAGAAAGTATTAACCTTAGAGGAGATTTCTTGCCTCTGGTTAGATTAAAGGATGTCCTGAAATACCATGAAGGTCACTGGGAGTCATACAGCAAGAATGAATACGTAATTATAGCGGGCTTGGCACAGAAGAGAATGGGTATTATAGTTGATAAAATACATGGTCAGAGAGAGATCCTTATTAAACCTCCCGGTAAGTTCCTAAAAGAAATTCAGGGTATTGAAGGGTTTGCAGAGATAGATGCCAGAAAGGTTGTACCAGTTATAGACGTCATCGGACTTGCAGAAAGAGTTTTTGCCTGAAATAGACTATCCTGTATCCACTTTAGAACAATATTCAGACGATTTCTCAGGCAGTTAACTAATTCCCCGGAGTGATTTCCCGACTAATCGGGTTTGCGCTTTTACCGTGTTCTCTTTCTTAAGATATTCAATCAGTTACCGAAAAGTCGTTTAATGAATAACAGTGTATTAATAATTGATGATTCCCCACTTTTGCGACAGAAAGTAATCGAAAGTCTCAGGAATGCAAACCTGTTTGTACGTTATTTTGAGGCAAATGATGGTTTCAGCGCTTTAAAGATCTTATCTAAAGAAAATATTGATATGATAGTCTGCGATGTAGTGATGCCGGGAATGGATGGATTCCGGTTAATGGAAATGATAAACAAGGAAAAGAGGTTTGAGGATATCATGGTTATCATGTTGTCTTCCAACCGGAAAATATATGACAGGATTAAAGGCCTCGAAAGCGGGGCCATAGATTACATGACTAAACCATTTCATCCGCATGAATTGTCTTTAAGGGTAAGTATATTATTGAGGATGAAAAGCCTTCAGAAAGAACTAAAAACCAAAATAGCAGAGTTGGAACATGTAACTGTAGTAGATTCACTAACTGGTTTATATAATCAGCGATATCTATACGATACACTCAGGAGAGAATATAATAGAAGTGATCGTTTTAACCTTAAGCTTTCCCTGATAATCATGGATATTGATAATTTCAAAGACATTAACGATACCTTTGGACATCAGCGTGGTGATGAAATTATCAAGGAAGTCGCAAAACTTCTGCAGGTAATGGTTAGAGGATATGATTTTGCAGTTAGATATGGAGGTGATGAATTTATTATCGTCCTGTCACAAAATACAGTTATCGGGTCTCACATTGTGGCTGAAAGAATCCGAAAAATCATAGAAGATAACCCGCTCCTGATTGAGTTGAATGGTGGCAGACCGGTGACAGCAAGCATAGGAGTATCGACATTCCCTGATGACACCAAGGAGGGTTGTGATGCATTGATTAATAAGGCTGATCAGGCATTGTACAGGGCAAAACGTGATGGCAGAAACCGAGTTGCATATGGCAGCGGGATATGAAGGTTTATGACAATTATGACATATCGTCCTAATTTACGGGGAAAAGACGACACATCTATCGCAGGCAGCTCAGATATCAGTTCTGAATATTCAGCAGAAAAATGTCTGATTTTCAGGCTATCCCGTCAGGAATATGCCATGGGAGTTTCAATGGTAAAGGAAGTGATTCACTACACAGGGCTTACAGCAGTTCCCAACACGTGCTCATATGTCAAAGGTGTTTTGCCTTTAAGAGGGATAGTAATTCCAGTGCTTGATTTTATGGAATATATCGGAAGATCAGCTACAAATGTCACCGGGAGCACTCGTATTCTGATAGTGCATTATGATGATTTCTTTATAGGTATACTTGCTGATTCAGTTGAAGGGATCGTGTCTGTACCTTTAGGCAGATATTTGCCTGTTCCTGATTTTATTGGAAAAGAGAGCTTAAAATATTTTAAGGCAGCTTTTAAATTCAATAATAACTTAATATTATTGATTGAGACCAGGATGGAGCACATATGAGTTATGCGTCGTCAGATGTAATTTTGATATGCACGACTGAGCCGGGGTTGAATGAAATTATTACCCGTATCCTTGAACCTAAATGGTTCAGATTTATTTCCGCATTAAACCAGCATATGCTTTTCAGTTTGATTGAATCGTACTGTCCTGCTGTAGTAATCGCAGACTCCGGACTATCCAGGATAATGGGATTTTCACCATGCGAGATAATCAAGGGTGTGGAGCGTTTCAGGAATACAAGAGTCGTCCTGATAACGGGGTACGATGTTCAAAGCAGTAAGGATGCGCATCAGTATGCAGATGATGTTATTGACAGAGATTTGGTCAGTACTAAACTCCTCGCGGCAGTTTGTAAGTATTACACATGCGATTCGGATATGCAGATAAAAGAGGATATGAAGAGATTGGCACGGGCCATTGTTTCAGATATTGTGCATTATAACCATGAAACAGCGTATATGAGCGCTGCAGATGGTACATTCTATGATATCCTGAGTAAAGAGATTGAAAAAGGCAGGGCACTGTATCGGCAGCGAACTTCAGTAATCCTGCCGCCTCTGCCAGATTATTTCAATGAAGCAATAGTTGATTTTATCAATAAAAGCCAGCAGTGTAATTTGGTCTTGCCGTAAAAGTTTAATTCCTGTTATAATAAACGAAAAGGTGTGTGATTCGCAGCGAATCTTCTTTAAAAATGAAATTTGCCATAATCGTATTTCCCGGTTCTAATTGTGACCATGATTGCTATAATATAGTAAAGCATGTATTAGGCAGGCCTGCAAGTTTTGTATGGCACAAGGAAAATGATCTCTCTCAATATGATGCAGTCATCCTGCCCGGCGGTTTTTCTTATGGTGATTACCTTCGAACGGGATCTATAGCCCGGCTTTCCCCGATCATGACAGCTGTAAGGCAATTTGCAGAAAGTGGAGGGCTTGTCCTTGGCATATGTAATGGTTTTCAGATACTCCTCGAGGCAGGGCTCCTTCCAGGTGTGATGTTACGGAATAAATCCTTAAAGTTTATCTGTAAGGATGTTTATCTAAGAGTTGATAATATTAATACACCTTTTACCCTTAAATATTTTGAAAATCAGATTGTAAAGATGCCGATTGCACACGCAGAAGGTAATTATTACATAGACCAGGAGTCATATTCTCAGCTTAGGAAGAATAATCAGATTGTTTTCAGATATGCGGGGAATGATGGAAATACAGATGATGATTTTAATCCTAATGGATCAATCGGTAATATTGCAGGGGTATGCAATGATAAGGGAAATGTGCTGGGAATGATGCCGCATCCTGAGCGATGCGGGGAAAAGATACTTGGCGGGACGGATGGATATACCCTTTTTGAGTCAATGGTATATTATGTGGAAAAGATGAAGCATAAATCATGATTGAGGGATACCCTTGTTATCTAATGAAATAATAGAATCACATGGATTTACTGTTGATGAATACGAGAGGATATTAAAGATCCTTGGAAGGGAACCTCGCATTGTAGAGTTGGGTATCTTTTCTGTAATGTGGAGCGAGCACTGTAGTTATAAGAGCTCAAGAATACACCTGAAGAAGTTTCCTACCAAAGGTGACAGGGTATTGCAGGGACCCGGCGAGAATGCCGGGATTATAGACCTTGGTGATGGACTTGCAGCAGTCTTTAAGATGGAGAGCCATAATCACCCGTCATTTATTGAGCCATATCAGGGCGCTGCTACCGGAGTGGGTGGTATCCTGAGGGATATTTTCACTATGGGGGCAAGGCCGGTAGCAATACTTAATTCACTTCGTTTTGGTGATATAAAGATACCTCGCAACAGATATCTTTTCACCGGTGTAGTAAGTGGAATCGCAGGCTATGGTAATTGTATGGGGGTTCCTACAGTCGGTGGAGAAATATATTTTGATGAGATTTACAACAACAACATACTTGTAAATGTATTTGCCCTTGGAATAGTCAAAAAGGACAGGATATTTAAAGGCGTGGCAAGCGGTGTTGGTAATCCTGTTATTTATGTTGGATCAAAGACAGGCAGGGACGGTATTCATGGCGCTACAATGGCTTCTGATGTGTTTGATGAAACATCCGATGCAAAGAGGCCTACAGTGCAGGTTGGAGACCCATTTACAGAAAAGCTTCTTCTCGAGGCTTGCCTTGAGGTCATGAACAAGGGACTCATTGTCGGTATACAGGATATGGGGGCCGCAGGGCTTACAAGTTCATCCTGCGAGATGGCAGGAAGGGCAGGAACTGGCATTGATATTCATATTGACCGTGTCCCCATGAGGGAATCCGGTATGACCCCTTATGAGGTAATGCTGTCAGAATCTCAGGAAAGGATGCTGATAGTGACTGAACCTGCAAAAGAAAAGGAAGTTATGGAGATATTTCATAAATGGGACCTTGATGCAGTTGTTATAGGTGAGGTTACTGGTAGCAAAAAGATCCGGGTAATTAACATGGATGAATTGGTTGCAGAAATCCCGATTGAGTCCTTGACTGATGAGGCCCCGCTTTATGACAGGAGCCTGGCCCCTCCGCCTTATCTTGATATCCTTCATGACCTTGACATGGACAATCTCCCGGTACCTGAGGATCTGAATAAAGCTCTCCTGACGATTCTCTCTTCCCCCACGATTGCATCCAAAGAATGCGTATACAGGCAGTATGATCATATGGTGCGCACAGATACCGTCGTTGGCCCTGGCTCTGACTCTGCTGTTATCAGGATAAAGGGGACTAATAAAGGGATAGCCATTACAACAGACTGTAACAGTCGTTACTGTTTCTCTGATCCTTATGCCGGAGGTGCAATAGCCGTTGCAGAGGCCGCGAGAAATATTGTATGTGCAGGAGGCGAACCTGTTGGGCTCACAGATTGTCTCAACTTCGGAAATCCTGAAAAGCCTGAGATTATGTGGCAGTTTCAGCAGGCAATAGAAGGCATATCAGTAGTCTGCAGGAAATTTAACATACCTGTTATAAGCGGTAATGTAAGTTTTTATAATGAGACAAACGATATATCCATTTATCCAACTCCAGTAATTGGAATGGCTGGTATAATTGAAGATATATCTAAATGCATGACGCACTACTTTAAAAAAGAAGGGGACATAATAATCCTCTTAGGGAACAATATTGAAGAACTTGGAATGAGTGAATATCTCAGGGAAATACATTATAAGGTCAGGGGAGTTCCTCCATTTCTTGACCTTGACCTTGAAAAAAATGTGCAGGAACTTTGTCTTTACGGAATTAAACAGGGTATAATAAAGTCAGCACATGATACATCAGAGGGTGGACTGGCGGTGGCCCTTTCCGAGTGTTGCATAAGGCCTGATGATAAGAGAAATATGGGAGCAGAAATAGGGCTTTCAGATGAAATAAGAGCGGATGCCATTCTCTTTGGGGAGACACAATCAAGGATTATAATTACTGTAAGCCCTGAGAGGGTTAAAGAGTTGGAGGGAGTTGCCGTGAACAGAGGGGTTCCTTTTACCGTCATTGGAAAAGTTGTGGGAGACAAACTCGTGATTCGACATAAAACAACTGTTTTAATTGATATGCCGGTGGATGTCATAGCTGACGCATGGGAAAATGCTATGCAGGGATATCTTGGGGAAGAATAGGGTCATATATGTGCGGAATATTTGGCATCTTTAATCATAACGAGGCAGCAAACCTCACATATCTGGGGCTCCATGGTCTTCAACACAGAGGGCAGGAAGGGTCAGGAATAGTATCATGTGATGGCAGTAAACTTTACAGCAAAAAAGGGATGGGACTTGTTTCCGAGATCTTCAAGGATGATAATTTCGAATTTCTGAAGGGGAGGAGCGCTATAGGTCACAACAGATACTCAACTTGCGGCGATAGTATCATCGAAAATGTGCAGCCTGTAGTTGTAAACTTTGCAATGGGCTCTCTTGCACTGGCCCATAACGGTAATTTAGTCAACGCATCCTTTCTCAGGCGTGAGCTGGAGGCACATGGCTCAATCTTTCAGTCTTCTATTGACAGTGAGGTCATTGTCCACCTGATAGCGCTTTCCAGAGAGAAGACTATACTTGATAGAATAATAGATGCACTGAAAAAGGTAAAAGGCGCATACTCGATGCTGATACTTACGGATAAGGAGATGATTGGTGTAAGGGATTCCTATGGTTTTCGTCCACTGTCACTTGGTGAAATCAACGGGTCTCTTGTACTTTCTTCCGAGACAAGTTCCTTTGAGTTGATAGGCGCACGTTTTATTCGGGACATCCTGCCGGGAGAAGTTGTAGTCATAAATAATAATGGACTGACATCATATATGCCATTTGATAAAGTAAATGAGGCGTTTTGTATTTTTGAGCATATCTACTTTGCACGTCCTGACAGTTATGTGTATGGTGAGAGCGTCAATAGTATACGGAAGAAGATGGGTGTAGAACTGGCTAAAGAATCGGCGGTTGATGCTGATATTGTTATCCCTGTTCCTGACTCCGGAACCCCTGCTGCCATGGGCTTTGCCGAGGGCAGCGGTATTCCGTTTGACAACGGACTTATCAGGAGTCATTATGTTGGTCGGACATTCATTGTTCCAAAGCAATCCATTAGAAACTTTGGCGTAAGACTGAAACTGAACCCTGTTAAAGAAGTGTTGAAAGGAAAAAGGGTCGTAGTTGTGGATGATTCCATCGTCAGGGGTACCACAAGCAAGAAGATAGTAACAATGATACGGGAGGCAGGGGCAGTCGAGGTTCATATGCGGATAGCATCACCGCCTGTAAAATACTCCTGTTTTTATGGTATAGATACACCTACAAGAAGGGAGCTTATTGCCTCGAATATGGAGGTTGAAGATATCGGCAGGCAAATAACGGCAGATACCCTCGCATATCTGAGTATAGAGGGGATGTTAAAGGCCGTCAGCAACCCGCCGGATAAATTCTGTGTTGCTTGTTTTAATGGGGATTATCCTATTCCGTTTAGTGATGACGAAATAAATCAGCTTGGTCTTTTTGACGTATGAAGTAATTCTGATATATGAATAAGGAACGACGACGATTTTTACGCGCTCCTCTTTCCCTGATTATAAAGTACCATAGTCCTGAAAGCATAGTGATAGAGGAGGGTTTCACCTCAGTTATCGGGGGAGGTGGTCTGTTTATAGAGACTTTTCACCCGTTCTCAATAGACGATGTCATTACAATGGAATTGTTCCTGCCGGGAGATATTGACAAGACTGTTATGAAAGGATTGGTAGTATGGAGCAGAATAGAATTTGCAAGGGACTTTGTTCCCGGTATGGGTATAAAATTCGTAAATATTTCGTCGAAGGATAAGAAAAAAATCAGTGAATTAGTCACACGGACACTGGGAGGCAATGCAGATGGAGGGGAGTAGGGTCTAAAAGTTAATAAAGACAGGATATGAAACTGAAGAGTCTGTTTATATGTCAAGCCTGTGGTTATAGTTCAGCTAAATGGATGGGACGGTGTCCCGATTGCAACGGATGGAATACTATAGCGGAAGAGAGTGTCAATGCCGTACCGCTTACCACCAGGAGCCCTGATTCAGAAATTATCCCCTGTGTACTTGATGATATAGAGTATGAGAAGGGTGACAGACTGCTGACCGGAATCGGGGAGTTCGACAGAGTACTGGGCGGTGGAATTGTCCCGGGATCAGTTGTTCTGATAGGCGGAGACCCTGGAATTGGAAAGTCAACACTTCTCCTGCAGGTTGCTGAGAAAGTAACAGACGTTACAAAAAAAGTTCTGTATATATCAGGTGAAGAATCACCTGCACAGATTAAGCTCCGGTCTGAAAGGCTTGATGTTTCTTCAAAAGGCCTTTACATCGTATCTGAGACTTCCTTAGATGAAATACTGATACACCTTCAGAAGTCAGCATACAATGCCCTGATAGTTGACTCTATACAAACCATGTATACTGCCGCTATTTCTTCAGCCCCGGGCAGTGTTAGTCAGGTGCGTGAAACAGCCTCTATCCTGATGAATTATGCAAAAAAGAACGGGGTACCTGTTTTTATTGTCGGTCATGTTACAAAGGATGGGACAATCGCGGGTCCGAGGGTGCTGGAGCATATCGTTGATACTGTTTTGTATTTTGAAGGTGACAGGGGACATCCATACAGAATATTAAGGTCAGTAAAAAATCGTTTTGGGTCTACCCATGAAATAGGGGTGTTTGAAATGAGGGAAGGCGGTCTTGAGGAGGTATCAAATCCTTCAAGTCTTTTTTTGTCAGAGAGGACAGCAGGTTCAGCAGGTTCAGTTGTAGCAGCCAGCATAGAGGGTAGCCGGCCCATACTGACCGAGATTCAGGCACTGGTCAGCGCATCTCCTTTTGGTATACCTAAGAGGGGGGCAATCGGTGTTGACTATAACCGGTTGCTGCTTCTGGTCGGGGTTCTTGACAAAAGAGTCGGTATCCATATTCAGGGCCAGGACATTTTTGTCAATGTCGTTGGAGGTCTTGAGTTAAGTGAGCCTGCTATTGACCTGAGCATTATAGCCGCTCTGACATCAAGTTTCAGGGAGATTCCTATTGATCCGGAAACGGTGGTTTTTGGGGAAGTTGGTCTGGGTGGTGAAGTTCGTGGCGTGACCTCCGCGGACGTCAGGGTAAAGGAGTCCGCAAAGTTGGGTTTTAAACGTTGTATAATTCCTGAGCGTAATGCAGGTCAGCTTTCCATAAATACCAATGTTGAGGTAATTGGAGTTTCAACGGTCAAGAGTGCGATTGATGCGATGTTTTTCTGATGAAAATTGTATTTTATTTATTTATACTGTTATCAATTCCGTTTCTTCTATCATGTACATCAGTGAGGCCGCCGCTTAATCTCTCTGTAAGCAGTGATACAAGTTCTTTTGAATTTCTTCAGGAGAGATTACTGGCCGTAAATAGTTTAAGGGCTGAACTGAATATTAAACCTGCTGATGTTGCCAGCCCTTCCATTGATGCATATTTAAGTTATGAAAAAGAGGGCATCTTCCGGCTTGTCGGTCTCTCGCCGGCCGGTTTTACCCTATTTGATATCAAGCTTGTAGATGGAGTTATTTCCGGTGATGTTAGTAATTTCCCGGATAAGGATACACTACCTCCAAACATCATTAAGGAGGTTATTGATTTTTACGGAAGTGATAATTCCAGGGAATATAGCTGGTTTACAGAGGAGACAGGTAATCTCTATGTGGTGACTCAGCTGATCTGTTCAGGCGGTATTGCCAATCCGCTACGGCGCTGGTGGATTGACAAAACAGAAACGGTGATAGTAAAAAAAGAACTTTACTCAAGCCTTCCTGACAAATATGGTGTCAGAATTTTTGATGCGATCTACAGAGACTTCAGGGCTGTCAATGGCATAATGACGCCGTTTGAGATTATAATAAACAATGGAATAGGACGAAAGATAGGTAGGGTGAGGTTTAAGAAGATAGTATATAATGAGGTTAAGAAATGAAGGTAATAGGTGTAGATACATCCACCATGATGGGTAGTGTTGGTATTATTGATGATGACAGGCCCCTTGGTCAGATTAGCCTCAATATTGAGAGAACTCATTCTGAGAGATTGATGGAGGCTGTCTCCGGTCTTATTGAGAGTGTACAAATTACCCTGGATCAGATAGAGTGTTTGGCAATCTCAATAGGGCCTGGTTCTTTTACAGGACTGAGGATAGGTCTGGGTACGGTCAAAGGGCTCAGTTTGGTATCTGGAAAGAGTGTTGTTCCTGTATCTACTCTCGAGGCGCTTGCATTTAATACCCCGTTTTGCAGGTATCTCGTCTGTCCACTCCTCGACGCTAAGAAAAGTGAGGTTTATACGGCCCTCTTTAAATATACGGACAATGGTAGTATTATCAGGCAGACAGATGATTTTGTAATATCCCCCGATAAGCTCATTGACAGGCTCAATGAACCAGTTATGTTTACAGGGGATGGGGTACATGTCTACAGGGATCTGTTAAAGAGACATCTGGGAGATCTGGCATTTTTTGCCCCTGCCAATACTATACTGCCTTCCGGGATATCTGTTGCAATATTGGGTCTGCAAAACTTTCAGAAGGGCAAGGCCGGTTCCGGAAGTCTGGTCCCTGTCTATATACGTAAGTCTGAGGCAGAGATTAAGTTTATGGCAAGACAGGGATAATCGTACGGGGAAGCAGGAGGCCGGCAGAGGGATGGTATTGATCAGAGAGGACAACATCGTAATTGAAGATATGAAAGAAGAGGACCTCTTTGATGTTATGCAGATTGAACGAGAGGCCTTTTCTGATCCATGGGCCATTGAGATGTTTCATTCAGAATTGTTTAATTCATTTTCGCGTCTCTGGGTGGCCAGGCAGATTTCAGGGAAATTAGTTGGATATTTTTGCTTCTGGCGCGTAGTTGATGAAGCACATATTATGAACATTGCAGTACTAAAGAATTACAGAAGAAAAGGCATCGCTCGAATCATCTTACTATTTGCAATTGATTACTGGAAAATAGATGGTGTAAAGACCGTATTATTGGAAGTGAGGCGGTCTAATATGGCGGCTCAGGAATTGTATAGAAAATTTGGATTTAATGTTATTGTATGCAGAACCAAGTACTATAAGAATCCTGTGGAAGATGCACTTGTTATGGCCCTTGAGCTTTAATGGGGCCGGAGAGGGGGATTTATGAAAGAGAAGCGTGTGGCTTTGAAAGAAAAACTGCGCAGGGAGAATGATGAGTATCTGCTAATGGAGGAAAAACATGACAGGCTTGAACGGGAAATACGGAGTCTGAACAGAAAGCACGTACTTACACCTGAAGACGAGGTTCTTCGAAAGAATCTACAGAAGGAGAAACTTCTTGCAAAGGATATAATGCTCAAGATATTCCGGGAAGAGGAAAGTAAGCAGAAGGCAGGAAAGAAGAGCGTCTAAGAAAGATGTAAGAAGCGGAATAGATGAGTAATGATAATGTAAATGAGACATTCTCAGACAAGAAGATGTCTCTGACAGGGCACCTGGCAGAGCTAAGGACTTGTCTGATTGTATCCGTAGTAGCGGTTGTTGCCGGGTTCGTTATTTCCTTTTATTTTTCTGAAGATCTTCTTAAAATTCTAACAGATCTTATAAGCAGTGAGCACAAGCATAGCTTCGTGTTCTTATCCCCTGCCGAGGCACTCTGGACTAACTTTAAGGTGGCATTTCTTGCAGGGTTTTTTATTGCCATGCCTGTAATTCTTTACCAGTTGTGGAGGTTTGCATCACCCGGGCTTTATGGAAATGAACGAAAATATGCACTGCCCTTTCTGATTGTAGGTATAGTTTCCTTCGTACTTGGAGTTCTTTTCTGTTATTTTGTTATTCTCAGATATGCTCTTGAATTTCTGTTTACATACAAGACGTCGAACCTGACTCCCATGATATCAATCGGTTCATATCTGGATTTTGTTATGAAGTTCATGCTGGCATTTGGCTTAATTTTCGAACTTCCGATTGTGATTATTTTTCTTACTAAAACAGGGATTCTTACCATAGGATTTTTAACAAAGAACCGCAAGTATGCCATTCTTGTCAATTTTATAGTGGCAGCCGTATTAACACCGACTCCTGATGTATTTAATCAATTATTAATGGCTGTTCCACTTATAATATTGTATGAACTCGGTATTATAGGTGCGAAGATCTTTTGCAAGAATGCAAAAACAAGGAATTCATTAAGCCTGGATTGATTGTTTCTTTAAAGAAATCTGTGTTTGCTCAATTGTTGTCGAGATATATCTTGCAAAGATGGACAATAAACGTACATCGTGTTCTGTAAAAACCCTTTTTTGTTCATGCTGATAATTTAAATTAAGCGCTCCTATTACCTGTCCTTTCAGTTTTATGGGCAGGCAAATCGAAGAAGAGATATCTTCAGGCTTGTCCTGGAAGTTGTGAAACCTGTCATCATTAACTTTCCCTGTAAGGATCAGAGGTGTCCCGTGTTTGCAGACCCATCCCGCTACGCCTTCATCCACCCTTTGCGAATTGGCCCTTACTATGTCCGGGTAATTGCCTATAGAGCTTGCAACTACAAAGTTCCCCATTCTCTCATTTATCAACATGATTGACGCTCTATTGGCATTTACCATATTGAAAGCAAGATGCAGCATCTTGTCGAGCTTCATTTGCAGTGTTAGAGATGAAACCGTTATGCGGCCTGCCCTGTATAGCAGGGTTACTTCTCTTAGTCTCTCTTGCATTGAGGCTGCCTTCATCTTCTCTTCAACATTCCTGAACAGCTCCTCTGAAAGGTCTTCATCAAGTTTCTTTAATTCCCGCTGTTTGTTAATTATGTAGGCAGAGAATAATACCGTAAGAATTGGCAAAAATAAGAGAGTTAAATACTTTTGTTCAAGGAGAGACAATACTATGATGGAAATAGTGAGGAAAGAGAGGACTAATAATTCAAGACTTAATAGTTCCCATCTTTTTTTTTCAATGTACTTAAGGTTATGAAAGGTTTGATTCACTTATAAATAGATACCATACAATTGGCCACTTGACAAGGAAAGTTGAATTACATAGTATTTATAAGTTTAGGAATTTGATTTACAAACTATATAAAGAGGTGATTTTGTGAAAATAAAGAAACGGGTACCCAGAAAAAAAGAAGGATCAAGTCAACCAGAAGACTTGCATGCCATTTTACAGGAGATTGAGACCAGGTCAACCGGAATATTTGAAAAGTACAAAATGCCGCTGATTATAGCGGTATCAGCTATCGTTATCATTATTGCCGGTGCGATATCATATAAACTTCTGACATCTCATTGGGATAAGAAAGCCTCTGCTATGGAGTATAGCGCTTACAATTACTTCCAGGAAGAAAACTATTCAAAGTCAATATCTATGTTTCAGGAAATTGCTGACAAATATTCAGGCAGCAAGAGTGCACGTATAGCTTATTATTATATTGGCAATAGTTACTCAGCCCTTGGACAATATGATGATGCCATCAGGGTATACAAGATCTTTATTGACAAATTTCCTGAGCAGGATACAATACTTCCTCTGGTATATATCAATCTTGGTTCAGCATACATGGCAAAGGGTGATTACACTGATGCCCTATCAACATTCAAAAAGGTGCTCTCGCTAAAGACTGCATTGATAAAAGACAGAGCTGTTTATGAGATGGCCATGGCTTATGAGGCTTCAGGTGATACAGCTTCAGCGATAGAGCAATACGATAATTTAATAAAGACATATTCATCATCTGCCTGGAGTCAGGAGGCAAAGGCCCGTTTAGGCAAGCTTAGGGGAGATTCCCCGGATTTAACAAAGGGCCCTCTGCAGGGATCAGGTAAACCGACGTCAGGAGGCAGTCAAGCTGAAGGCGTCAAAGGTCAGAAGTAGGATACAGCCGCGTCAAAGAGAGCAATTAGCAATGTGAAGAATACAATGATGAATATGCAATTTCTCAGGGAGAGGATGCGGGTAAGGTCAGGGAGTTCAGAATAAAGAGGTAAAAGATATGGCTAAGGTATTAATAACAGGCGGCGCAGGTTTTTTAGGGTCTCATCTCTGTGACAGGTTTCTTGCCGGAGGAGATGAGGTTATCTGCATGGATAATCTCATCACAGGTTCATCGGATAATATAAGTCACATACAAAGCAGCAGGTTTTCTTTCATAAATTATGATGTAACAAACTATATATATATTAAGGGGGATCTTGACTATATACTTCACTTCGCAAGTCCGGCTAGTCCCCTTGACTACATGGAGTATCCGATTCAGACACTAAAAGTTGGTTCCCTGGGCACTCATAAAGTTCTTGGTCTGGCCAAAGAGAAAAAGGCGAGGTTTCTTCTGGCTTCCACATCTGAGACTTATGGTGATCCGCTAATCCACCCTCAAAATGAAGACTACTGGGGCAATGTGAATCCTGTGGGCCCTCGAGGGGTCTACGACGAGGCAAAAAGGTTTGCAGAGGCTATGACAATGGCATATCACAGATACCACCAGGTAGATACAAGGATTGTCAGGATATTTAATACTTATGGACCCAGGATGAGGATAAGGGACGGGAGGGCTATTCCCAACTTTATAGCTCAGGCACTCAGGGACGAGGATGTAACAGTTTTTGGAGACGGTTTGCAGACAAGGAGTTTCTGCTACATAGATGATATGGTTGATGGTATATACAGGCTATTGATGTCAGATTATAAAATGCCTGTCAACATTGGTAATCCGCACGAAATGACGGTGGTTGGCATGGCAAAAGAGATACTCTCACTTACAGGCAGTAAAAGCAGGATAATTAATACACCCCTTCCTGAAGATGACCCCAAGGTAAGACAGCCTGATATTGCAAGGGCAACTTCTGTCCTGGGGTGGAAACCGACAGTTGAATTAACGGAGGGACTAACAAAGACAATCGAATATTTTAAAGCAAAGATGAGGGTTTCAATATAAAATCTATAACGACTTATATCGTTATATTTTTATTCATAACTCTTTCGTTTTCTTCCTCCTCCTCAGCTATTCCATTTTCATCCGGTGAACGCCTGGTTTTTGATGTATCATGGTATGGTGTGAATGGAGGCACCTCAGTTTTTGAAGTTAGTAATGCAGTTTATGATAATAAATCCGTTCTTAAAATAAGTTCTGAGTTAAAATCAAATTCAGTTATTTCATTGTTTTATCCCGTAAAGGATGTCGTCGAGTCATATGTTGACATCAAGAGCCTTCAGCCTTATAAATACCGTTCAAGACAACAGGAAGGATCATACAGGAGTGACAAGGAGATAGTTTTTAACAGAGATGATAATCTGGCGACTTTTATTAACCACAAATCCGGAGGCAAGAGACAGATATCTAAAATACCTTCCGGTGTTCATGACCCGTTATCAGTGGTATATTTTCTCCGGACGATCCCACTACAGACCGGGCAGTCTGTAAACATTGAGGTTCATGACGGGAAGAAAACCTGGACAGTGGTTTTCCTTGTTATGGATAAAGAGAAGGTAGTGGTGCCAGCAGGCACATTTGATACTTTAAAAGTTAAGACCTTAATTAAATTTGAGGGATTATTTGTCAATAAAGGAGAGGTATTTATCTGGTTTACCGATGACGAGGTTAAGATGCCTGTTAAGATGGAGAGTAAGGTTAAGGTGGGCACTATTACTGCACAGCTTATAGAGAAGCAGGGCATCGGTTATGGTTCTTATTAAATTGGCGTGCGGCATAAACTGCACCGGGAGTTGACAAATCTGCCGAATAGTCGTCAATTATGTGACGACAGTAGTGGCGAATTGGCATTTGTTGTTTGACGCAGCTCGTGGTAGTTTCAATTTTATTGAATAAAATCAATTAGAAATGATTATCTGCTGTACCGCAACAATGACTTCAGGTAATGGCATAGTTAGTGCATATAATGTAAGCCAATATGGAAAAAAAGATAGATCAGGAACTATATAAGAAACTTCAGAAGGTAAACAGTGCATTAAGAATTCAAAAGAAGAAGCTTCTGGAAGAGAAGAATGCTTTGAAGAAATGGGGAGATGATTTAAGCTGTTTAAATGAGCTGAGTAAGGCAATAGTAAGTACATTGGATTCCGACAAAATCATTTCCTCCGCTGCTGCAATTATGCAGGATATAGTGCCCCACGATGTTTTCTGTGTCGTCCTATTCAAACAAAAAAAGTTATGGGTATTCTCAACAATGCAGTTATATGTAGCAGATACTGAAGAGATAAAGAAGTATGTCTTGCAAACAATAAAGAAGGTTGTTGAGACCGATGATAATGATGATTACAAGGTTGAAATAAATTGCATTAAAACTGATCAGACTGAGAGCTTGGGTTTTAATTCAAAGTTGTCAGGCAGGTTGTGTTATCCAATCGAAATTGGTGATACGAGAATAGGAGCATTGCACCTGATTAGGAAGATGGATAAACAATTTACAGGATACGAGCATAATCTTGGATCTATGCTGGTGAGTACCCTTGCGCTGGCACTTAGGAACTCAGAGATTCATCGTGAAGTAAAGGAACTTGCAACGACTGACAGCCTTACCGGGTTATTCAATAACAGATATTTTTATGAGAGCCTTACCAGAACATTTAAGAGCACCATGAGGTATCAAAATCCTGTTTCACTCCTGATGATAGATGTGGATAATTTCAAGCATATTAATGATCAGCATGGACATCAGGCAGGTGATGCTGTATTACATGAAATCTCAAACAGGCTTATAAGGAGTTTGAGAGAGATTGATGTTCCTGCACGTTATGGTGGAGATGAGATAGCAATTATCCTTCCGGAAACAACTGTTGAACAGGCATTTTTTGCCGCAAAAAGACTTAAGAGAATTCTGGAAGAACAACCGGTATTTTTTAAGGAGCAGAATATCAGGGTGACAGCAAGCTTTGGTGTTGTAAGCTGTCCTAGTCCCGGAATCAAATCAGTTGATGATATGATTTCCGTGGCGGACAAGGCCCTATATGATGCAAAGAAGTCTGGCAGGAACAGGATTGAGGTGAGTGGACGTTTATTTACTCATGACAACTCATTTTTAGGACCATTCGTGTTTTAACATATAATATGCTGCCAATAGACAGAAGAGAGAATGTAAGGATCATAGATAAGATTCCGCTTGCCTACAGGTTTGTTACAGCAGAGGATATCGCAGAAAATAACAGACCTGAAAGATATTTCCCTTATATTTGGAATAAATACCCGCAACTGCTGCCCTCAGAGGAATTAGAAGAGAATCATACAAAGTTGCTAAATCATATTATTGATTTACACAGGAAGATGGATATTCTTATTGAGACCGTAGCGCCTGAATGCAGGACCATAGTTGAGATACCAAAGGAACAGGATGTCTGTATCAGTGCCTCTGGTATAAGAATTCACCTGGATACACCTGCAACGGCAGGTCAGCTAATGATTTTATGTATTGTTCTCCCCTTTATCCCGCCTGCAAGTATCTTTGTAACAGGCGAGGTAATAAGACGAGATATGTCAGAGGATCTAATACCTGATGAAAAAAACTATTTTGAGACAGTCATAAATTTCCTGACAATAAAAGAGGATGACAGAGAGACCCTCATCAAGTACATCTTTAAAAGACAGCGTGATATGTTAAGGGACCGGGCATTGGAAAAGGGTGAGGTAATGCAGGCGTTAAGTGAAAATGATGAGTGATGATGTCAAGAAGGTTGTTTCGGCAAAAAAGGCGCCTGTTGCAATAGGTCCATATTCTCAGGCAATTAAATTTGGGAAGTTTCTATTCATATCCGGTCAGATACCTGTCAATCCTGCTACAAACGAAACAGTAAATGGTCCAATAGAAGATCAGGTGGTGCAGGTCATATCCAATATTAAAGTCATTCTTGAAGCTGCCGGGATGGAGTTGACAGATATAGTAAAAACCACGTTATTCCTGAAAAGGCTTGAAGATTTTGACAGGGTTAATAATATTTATAAGAGTTATTTTTCGGATAATCCACCGGCGAGATCTACCGTCGAAGTTTCAAACCTTCCCAAAGATGCTCGTATTGAGATAGAAGCCATCGCCTGCCGTTAAACTATACCGCCTTTTGCACACGGTTTGATCTAAGACAACGGGTACATGCCATGATGTATTTTGGTGCACTGTTTACAATTACCCGTACCCTCTGAAGATTTGGATGAAACACCCTTTTTGTCCTGTTGTTTGCGTGACTAACATTGTTCCCAGAACGCCTGCCTTTACCACATACTTTACATTCTCTTGCCACTTTATCCCTCCTGATCAATAAAACCTTGAATAAAAAGACTCGTAATACTATCATAAGATACGGTAATAATGCAACTTTTTATTTGGAAGACCTGTTTATGGAATTTCATAGTGATATACAGTATGTAAAGGGGGTCGGTCCTGCAAGGGTCAGACTTTTCAACAGATTGGGCCTGTTTACAGTGGAGGACCTTCTCTATTATTTCCCTTTCAGGTATGAGGACAGGGGGAACCTTACTTCAATTAAAGAATTGTATAGATCGAGTAACCCTGGGTTTACAACTGTCCAGGGAAAGATAGTGTCTGCAATGGTCGTAGTTACACCAAGGCAACGGAAGAAAATATTTGAGGCCGTCATTGGAGATGAGACCGGTTACATAACGGCCAAGTGGTTTAATCAGTCATTTCTTAAAGATGTCCTGAGGAAAGGGACTACAGTAGTAGTCAGTGGTCACGTGAAATCCGACTATCGCGGGTCTGGCATCTGTATGGAGGGGCCTGAATATGAGGTCATAGGATCAGAAGATAATGATCTGATTCATACAGGAAGGATTGTGCCTGTATACCATGTAACTAATGGTTTATCCCAAAAGACTATTAGAGCTATAATCAAGGGTGTACTCGACAGTACAAATATCCCGGAAATGCTTTCACCAGAGATTCTTGTCAGGTATAATCTTCCGGAATTGAATAATTCCATTAATGATGTTCATTTTCCGCCTGAAGGTTCAGCTTTGGATAGTCTTAATAATGGTGAGACCCTGGCCTACAAAAGACTTGTATTTGAAGAGTTTTTCCTTCTCGAGGCAGGGCTTGCCTTGAAAAAGGGTATTGTTTTGAAAGAGAGCGGTACTTCTTTTGAAATTAATGACCAAATGACTGAGAAACTCTATTCACTTTTGCCATTCAAACTTACGGATGCACAGCAGAGGGTTATTAGTGAAATCAAAGAGGATATGACTGCGCCTCATCCTATGAACAGACTCCTTCAGGGAGATGTGGGATGCGGAAAGACAGTAGTGGCGCTTTGGGCTATGCTGATGGCTGTAGAAAATGACTATCAGTCTGTCATAATGGCGCCTACAGGAATATTGGCTGAACAGCACTATCGTAACATTAAGAAATACCTTGATACACTTGGTATTCCGTCAGCCCTTCTTACGGGAAGCATAAAACCGGGAGAAAAAAGCGCTATCCTTGATGATATAGCAAATGGAAGAGCAAGAATTATCGTTGGTACTCATGCCCTCCTTGAGGAGGGGGTAAAGTTCCAGAGATTGGGCCTCTCCGTGATAGATGAGCAGCATAAATTTGGCGTGCTTCAGAGGGCAGCCCTTAAAAAAAAGGGGTATAGTCCTGATGTCCTGATTATGACGGCAACACCTATACCACGGACACTTGCCCTGACGGTTTATGGTGACCTCAACCTCTCCGTAATAGATGAGTTGCCGCCTGAGCGAACTCCTGTTCAGACGAGATGGCTGTATGGAAAAAACAGGAAAGATGCCTTCTATATAATGCAGGAAGAACTTGGAAAAGGGAGGCAGGTTTATGTAATCTATCCTCTTGTTGAAGAGTCTGAGAAGGTTGACCTCAAAGGTGCTGTTGAAATGGCAGAAAAACTGCGTGAGGCATTTAAGGGATATAATACCGGTCTCCTGCACGGAAGAATGAAAAACACAGAGAAAGAAATGATTATGGAAGATTTTAAAAATAATAATATTCACATCCTTGTATCTACTACTGTTGTTGAGGTCGGTATAGATGTCCCCAATGCAACTGCAATGGTTATTGAACATGCTGAACGATTCGGGCTTTCTCAACTACATCAACTGCGGGGCAGAGTAGGAAGAGGCGGTGGTAAATCCTGCTGCCTCCTCTTAACGGATGGTTTTATCTCTGAAGATGGGAGACGGAGACTTACAGTTATGGAAAGGACGAATAACGGGTTCGAGATAGCAGAGGAGGATCTGTCTATACGCGGACCAGGTGACTTCTTTGGTACAAGACAGGCAGGGCTTCCGGAACTGAAGGTCGCAAATATTCTCAGGAATTCTAAAGTCCTGGAAACTGCACGCAGGGAGGCATTTGACCTTGTAGCAAAGGATCCAATGCTTACACATCCGGATCATAAAGTACTTCGTAATGCAATTGAGCGCAGATGGAAGGACAAGTTGATTTTGTCCTGACAACGATGTAGTATCAGCAAATGGATATATTGAGCAGGATACAGCATGATCTTTCGGAAGGGCTTTCCGTTATCAGAAAAGAGGGTACCTCCCTTTTTTTAAAGACAATGACGGAAGTTGACCTGGTTAAATACAGACTGGATATATTCAAGACCCATAACCGTCTTTCAGCTTTTTACAGGGAGCTTGGGGAAAGGTTTGTGGAGGCAGTTGAAAAAAAAGACAGCTCCTTTAATAACAGAGACGACACAAAAAATCTAATCGAAATGATTGATAGTGTAATGATAGAAGAAGATCAGTTTAAGAAGGAAATTGAGAGCTTAAGGGAGTTGAAGAAGCAATGAGTATAAAGCAGTGAGCAATGAGTTGCGATACAGCGATGGGGCCATCAAGTGATACTCGCTGGCATAGACATTGGTACAAATACCATACGGTTGCTGATTACTGAATATTATGGTGAAGGCAAATACAGGACAATAGAATCAGACCGCCATATAGCAAGGCTTGGTGAGGGTATATCATCTGCCGGAATACTTAAAGATGAGGCAGTGGATAGGGTTATCAGTGTACTTAAAGGATACGCCGGCAAATGCAGTGATTTGCACGTTGAAAGTATTAATGCCGTTGCCACCAGCGCTGTTCGTGAGGCTGACAATGGAAGAGAATTTATCAGCAGGGTTAAAGTTGAGACAGGGATTGATGTTAATGTCATTTCCGGAGAGGAAGAGGCAAGACTGACAATGCTTGGTGTTTCGTCTGCGATAGAAATATCAGGACATGATGTTTTGATGATGGATATCGGGGGAGGCAGTACCGAGTTTATATTGGTTTCAAAAGGGAATATAGTGTTCAGGAAGAGTACAAATATTGGTGTTGTCAGGTTCAGTGAGCGGTATATTAAATCCGATCCCCCTCTGACGAAAGAAATCAAATTGCTTGAAATTGCAATTGTTGACCATCTTGAGAAAGAGGTTAGTTTCATTGGTTTAAAAGATAGCGGCAGGAGCCTGGCAAGTATCGAGTTTATAGGTACCGCCGGCACTGTGACAAGCCTTGCTGCCATAGAGCAGAAGATGCGGGTATACGATCCAGAGAAGATTAACGGCTATAGGATCAGCAAAGGTGGAATTAAAAATATCCTGAATCTTCTCGCAGGAATGACCAACGAAGAGAGGATCAATCTCCCAGGAGTTGAGGAAGGACGAGAGGACCTGATTGTCGCAGGTGCGTTGGTCACATATAAGGTTATGGAATGGTTTGGATTTGATGAGATGACGGTTAGTGATTCCGGATTGCGGGAGGGATTGGTGGCAGACTTATATAACCACCTGAGTGTTAAATAGTGAGTTAAATATGGACGGCTGAATATGTTAAGACGTATCATTCCGATTTTTTTTGCGGTTATTATATTTTCAATATCTTCATCATCGTTGGCCCAACTCCGAGAGAATGATAATCCGGGCGCTGATCAGCCTGATGACAGTGCACTCCTTGGCGATGATTTATATCCAACAAATCTTGAGAATATTAGACTTAAAACTGATAATGAATCCGGGATTGCAATACTTGATAATGGATACAGCAGGAATGCAGGGATGTTTTTTGGATTGTTTCTGCCGGTAAGGATGATTGCAGAGAATGAAGCGCCAGACATCTATTCAGCAATCCGGCTCCTTGTTATCCCTTCGGGTGGTTTAACATCAATAGAAGACCGGGAGAGATTCAGGGTCGTTTTGAAGAAATATGTTAAAGACGGCGGGACACTGCTTGTATTATCACAGAGGGTCGGTAGTGATTATTCTATTCTTCCGGTCCCTGATGGTAAACCTCTTACCGCTTACGGCTGGATTGAAGACCAGAGTAAATTATCATCGTCATCTATCCTGTCAATGACGCATCCTATAGCATCAAGGCTTACTTCTTCAGAACTTAACATTAATGTTGACGGATCTATAGAAATCTTTCCCAGTACGAGTAAACCTCTGCTTCGAAACCGGATCAGCGGCCAGCCGGTTATGGTTGTATACAAATATGGGAAGGGGACTGTTATTGCGACAACATTGTTTACAGACTGGGCGTATATGCATCAGCGGGCGACCTGGGACGAGATTAACCTTTTCAGCGGACTCATCAATTGGACAGGTTTGACGACTGAAGAATTATCCGCGCATAATGTCCCGGCAGCAAGTCGAAAGGCCGCAAAGCCCATTCCGCAGCCGTCCCTCGGGTTTTCAGTGCTTTCAGACAATGAGATTTATTTTGCCGGAGATAAAGCAAATATTACAATCAGGATGTGGAATAATGAAAAAAGGCAGCGGAAGATTAAAGTATACTATGACGGTAAAGGGGAGTTGAGGTCATTGTCACCAAAAGGTTCGTCTGAAATATCATATTCATTCCCCGTTTATTCTGCAAGAAGGCTTTGGGTTTACTTTTATGATGAAAATGAGGTGTTCCTGCAGACTATACACAGGGGCTATTCTGTAGTGTATCCTTAATTATAATGCCTTTAAGAAATTCCAGTTCTTCATCTCGGGTTTTAACTATTCCATCGAGTTTAGCACTTAAAGTCTGGTTCAGTGCCTTTGTGTATACAGGGCCGGGTTTAACTCCAAGTCGTACGATATCTTTACCAGTGATAAAGAGTTTTACATCCTGCAGATGATCCAGGTAGATGGAGATAAATTTCTTTACATCGTCCTTTTCAGTCCTGGCCATTAAGTATAATAGCTGTTCCTGAGAATGATTATTCAGAAGCTCATATATCATACTGTTTGAGGGATCATTAATATTAAGGAGCTTTTGAGTTAAATCAGGAGTATCTTTTTTTACAGATAGTATTTCGTCAAGAAGCCTCTCCCTGATTTCCAACCGAAGGCATGTTTCTTCTGTTGCTTTGCAGGACAGCTGGTCAATAAAACCGAAAAAGCAAACTTTCCATGAATCATATTTCTTATCAAGAAAAAGAAGTCTGTACCATGCAAGGGCATCATTAATGGATTCAAAAATAGTCACTGATCTGTCATCCCATTGAAGAGAAGGATGGATGAACCTCAGGAGGTCAAACTCTGAGAGCCGTGAAAGAGATTTTGCCGGGTCATCTTCGCTCAGAAGCAGGACAATTTCTGCAAATAACCTCTTTCCAGAGAGTCTGTGGAAAAGGTCTATCTTTGCAGTGCTTTTTATAAGGCTTTGTGTGTGCCGCGCTATCCTGAGCCCGAATCTTTGTTCAAATCTGATAGCCCTGTATATACGTGTGGGGTCTTCAATAAAGCTAAGGTTGTGCAACACCCGTATGGTCCTCTCCTTTATATCCCTCTGTCCTCCAAAATAATCTATAAGGAATCCGAAGTCCGGCCCGTTCAGTTTTATTGCGAGTGTGTTGATCGTAAAGTCCCTTCTGTACAGGTCTTTTTTTAAGGAGGATACTTCAACCTTTGGCAGAGCCGTCGGATATTCATAATATTCTGTCCGTGCAGTCGCAACATCTATTTTGAACCCATCCGGAAAAATGATTACTGCTGTGCCGAATTTCTGGTGGCACTTTACCCTTGCGCCTGCATCTGCTGCGAACTTTTCTGCAAACTCTATACCGTTTCCCTCAATTACTATGTCAATGTCATAGTTTTTATAACCAAAAAGGAGGTCCCTTACAAATCCACCCACGGCATAGGCATGAACTCCGGATGAATCAGCGGCCTCTCCAATGCTCATGAGAAGTTTTTCTATATTCGCCGGAAGCCGTTCCTTAAGCAATACTCTCAGATTTCTTTCATGAGCCTTACTGCTTATACCCAAAGTGGATGAAAGCCACGGTCTTGATATATCCTCATGCAGCGCCCGTAATATATCAGTGCGGGTAATCGCTCCTATTACCCTGTCACCCTCAACGACCGGCATAAACCGCTGATTATGTTCAATCATGCTTGATTCTATCTCCCTGAACGGTGTGTCACCCGTGACCTTTTCAAACTCCGTCGACATGAAGTCAGTTACCGGTACCTCTCCAAACTTGTGAAATATTGCCTTATGAATAATCTCCCGATAGATCAGGCCAATCAAACTGTCTCCCTCAATGACGGGCAGCACATTAACGCTGTAGCGGGTCATAAGATCACCTGCCTCTTTTATAGTCAGGTCATTACTGATAGTCTTAACAGGGGTTGTCATTATATCCCTTGCGGTTTTAAACGGTTTTATCGTCTCTCTGAGGAGCTCTAAAATCTTTTCCTCTACCTGTATCGTTGTGAGATCCTTAATGCTTGCGGAGGCTGCAGTGGCATGACCTCCGCCGCCGAAATATCTTGCGATTGCACCCAGGTCAATTTCAGAAAGTCTGCCTCTGGCTACAAGCTGAATCTTATCTTCCATTCTTACGATTACAAAGAGTACGTCAAGGTTTTCCATATCCTGAACTCTGTGTGTAATGGTCGAGAGTTCCGAGACATATTTATCAGTTGTTCCTTTTGCAATAACTACCTTGACGCCGTCAATATATATAGTCTTTGCGTTATGAATGAGTTCGTCCAGCAGGGCTATCTGCTCTGCATCCATTTCGTGTACCATATATCGTGATAATGTCCTCAGATTAAGCCCGCATGAAAGTAGAAATGCAGCAGCCAGGATGTCTCGCTGTGTCGTTGACTGGAATGTGAATGAGCCGGTCTCTTCATATATTGCGATGGCAAAGAGTGTAGCCTCAAATGGGGTTATTTCAATCTCTTTATCTCTTAATATCTCGACAAGAAGCGTCGTCGCTGCGCCAACCGCTTCAATTACCTCAACCTCTCCCCGCAAATCTCCAGGAGAGAAGGGGTGGTGGTCATAAATGTGAACGCTTATATTCGGGATATTCAGTAATTCTGATACGTGAGTCAGACGTCCCGCATTTTTGTTGTCAACAATAATGAGCCGGGTTACCTCATCATGCTGAATCTCTTTCATATTGATGAATTCGATCTGGTTCTCTGAAATAAAATTCCTTACATTGATCTCCTGTGTACCCGGGAAGATCATCTTTGCCTCCGGATACAGTTTCCTTGCAGCAATCATGGCTGCAAGCGCATCAAAGTCGGTATTACTATGTGAAGTTATAATCTCCATTATAGTTTTTAATATTATATCCTATTTTCACCCTGGGGGTTAGCAGACATGGAGTTAAGGTCTTGGATGGCACTCTGCATGTATCTTTTTCAGCCTCTCGCGGTTTATGTGAGTATAGATCTGGGTCGTAGAAATATCAGAATGGCCAAGCATCATCTGAACAGATCGCAGATCAGCGCCTCTATCGAGCAGGTGGGTTGCAAAAGAGTGTCTCAATGTATGTGGTGAAATGGCCTTGTCAATACCTGCCAGTCTGGAATGTTTTTTTATAATCTTCCAGAAGCCCTGCCGGGTCATACCTTTACCACGGGATGTTACAAACAGGTGTGGAGACTGGCGTTCTTTAAGGATCTGATTCCTTGCAGTCTTAATATAAAGCCTGATCTTGTCGAGTGCATATTCGCCTGCAGGAACTATCCTTTCCTTACCCCCTTTGCCGACAGTGATTATAAATCCCACTTCGAGGTTAACGTTGCCCTGTTTCAATGATATGAGTTCTGACACCCGAAGTCCTGTGGCATATAATAATTCTATCATGGCTGAATCCCTGATACCTTCATTGATCTTTTCATCAGGCTGTTTCAGAAGCGCATCTACTTCTGAAAGAGATAGTGTATTTGGAAGCCTCCGCCAACCCCTGGGTGACTCTATGTATGTAGTCGGGTTTGTGTCAGTAAGTCCTTCCATGAGCAGAAATTTGTGGAAATGACGTATGGAGGATATACAACGTTTGACAGATGACACTGACGTCTGATTTCTTAGTATTTGGGCAAGAAATTCACGCAGAATGTTGAGGGTGACGCTACGTGCATCGTGGATGTTGTTCTCATCAATATATGCCAGATACCTTGTCAGGTCCCTTCTGTATGATTCTATTGTGTTGGCAGAGAGTCCTTTCTCTATCCTGATATAGCTGAGGAAACGGCTAAGGAGGGTATTAAGATTATCATTCATTTAACAGGAGTTTACTCAAATAAGACGCCAAATGCAAATTTATGATTTAACGATGTAAATAATTTGCAACAGGTGGAGGACTGCACGAATGTTTGTGCAGCTTGGCGGTTAAATGCACAGGGCTTTGTGCAAAATTGTGCCGGAGACGGTGGCCTGCCTTTTTGTTCATACTAAATTCCCTTAACCGTGACTTTAAAAAAATCGAATCAATGTGTATGGTATATTAAATGCATTTGCATATATGGCCTGTTGATTTTTAGGGTCAAACGATGTAGTTTAGATAATAACTTTTTGCGCAAAATGAGTTAAATTTAACATATGTCAAAGCAACTTTTTATCAAGACATTCGGCTGTCAGATGAACGAACATGACACGGAAAAGATCGCCGGTGTCCTGTCTGGAATGGGCTATTCACTTACCGATTCTCCTGACAAGGCGGATATGGTTATACTCAATACATGCAGTGTTCGTGAGAAGGCGGAGTTTAAGTGTTACAGTGACCTTGGAAGGATCAATGAACTGAAGAAATCCAACCCTGATCTGATCATCGGGGTAGGCGGGTGTGTAGCACAGCAGGAGGGGGCTAATATAGTAAGGAAGGCCCCTTATGTAGACTTAGTCTTTGGAACAGACAATATTGCAGATATCCCTGGACTACTTGAGAAGAGGGGCATGACATCGGGAGACAGAGTATCAACCGCCCGTCGCAGGAATAAATATTTAAATAATGCTGCTGAGTCTGCTGATCTTTCTTTTAATCGGTCAAATCCGGTAAAGGCATGGGTAGGGATTGTTGACGGCTGTGATAAGTTTTGTTCATTTTGTGTGGTTCCGTTCACCCGTGGAAGGGAGAGGAGCAGGCAGCCTGCTGATATTTGCAATGAGGTGAGAGGGCTTGCTGCAAATGGCTTTAAAGAGGTGACATTATTGGGACAGAATGTTGATTCTTACGGTAAGGATCTGGGCGGCAGCTCGAACCTTGCTGACCTTATGAAGATGATAAGTGATATCGAGGGGATAGAAAGGATCAGGTTTGTAACATCACACCCTGCAGACTTTGACGACAATCTTATTAATGCCATTTCATCATTACCAAAGGTTTGCGAGAACGTTCACCTGCCTGTTCAATCAGGCTCTGATGCAGTCCTCGAAAGGATGAAAAGGAATTATACCTTAAGCGGATACAGGGAAAAGATAAGGAGACTCAGGGATGCTGTCCCGGGCGTCTCTGTTACAACTGATATTATAACTGGCTTTCCCGGAGAGACAGATCATGACTTCAATCTTACAATGGACTTGTTAAATGAGATTATTTTTGACGCCGCATTTGCATTTCAATATTCCAGGCGACCTTTTTCACCAGCCCGTCTGTATGAGGACCAGATACCTTTTGCAGTAGGACGGGAGAGGCTCAATAAGGTAATAGAACTCCAGAACCGCATAACTTTGATAAAAAACCAGGATTGCATCGGCAGTGAGTTTGATATACTTATCGAAGGGGAGAGCAAAAAGGACAAAGGAAAGTTGTCAGGACGCACCCTCACCAACAAACTTGTGCATCTGTCCAGGAATCCCGGAATTAAGACAGGAGACATCGTGAGAGTGAAGATAATGTCAGCTTCACTTTCTGCATTGACAGGGATAATTATCTGAGATGAAACGGTTTATAATATTTTGGGGACCTGTCTTTTTATTTGCAATGTTTATCTTTATAATGTCATCGCTATCATTTCCTGCGGGTAGTGATCCGTTCCCTCACTTCGACAAGTTTGCTCACTTTCTGGTCTATGGTGCATTCGCCTTATTAATATTCCGGGGTTTTGCCAGGACAACCGGAAGTAATAACTTTTTGCTGATCGCTATTCTTACCGTAACAGTAACGGTTGCATACGGTGTGAGTGATGAGATCCATCAGTCTTTTGTCCCGGCGAGGGATTCTGATGTCAATGATGTCGCTGCAGATTGCGTAGGAGCAATGGCAGCCATGACTGCTCTGTATCTATTCAGGAGAGTCTCCCTGTCTTTAAACAAGAGGGGATGGGGGGGGAGGAGCTGATTGCAGAGGATTGCCTTTTCTACCCTTGGATGCAGGATAAATCAATTTGATACCGCAATGATGCAGTCATCAGTAACATGTAATAATGACTACAGCATTGTATCTTTTGATGAAGAGGCTGATATTTACGTCATAAACACCTGCTCTGTTACGGAAAAAAGCGACTCTGAATCAAGGCGGATAGTAAGACTGGCGTTGAAAAAGAACAGAAAAGCCCGCATTGTTGTGACGGGTTGTTATGCTCAGACGAATCCGCAGAAAATTGCAAAGATACCGGGTGTTTCATTAGTCCTTGGTAATAATGAGAAACAGAAAGTAAAGGATTATTTAAGTATTAATCCCGATACGGTAATGGATACAAGTCAAAATGTCCATGTCAGTGATATATTCAAGACATCATCCATGCACATGTCTGCAATTGAATGGTTTCAGCAAAAAACGCGTGCAATTTTAAAGATCCAGGATGGCTGCGATAGCAGATGCTCATATTGTATTGTTCCATTTGCGAGAGGGGGGAGTCGCAGCCTTTCTACTGATGATGTCATAAGGCAGGTGGGTGGATTATGCATCAGCGATTATAAGGAGATTGTTCTAAGTGGCGTACATCTCGGCGGATATGGCAGAGACCTTTCTCCGAAGACATCGCTCTATTCAGTTATAAGGAGGATTCTGTCAGAAACGAAGATAGAGAGAATAAGGCTCTCTTCGATAGAACCGCTGGAGGTATCTGATGAATTGATTGAACTAATTGCAGAAGAAGAACGTATTTGCAGGCATTTTCATATACCTCTTCAGAGCGGTGATAACGATATCCTTCGCAGGATGAACAGAAACTATGGTGTTGAAAATTATGAAGAGCTGATACTGAAAATTAAGGATAAGATTCGGGATGCCGGCATTGGATGTGATGTAATTGTAGGTTATCCCGGAGAAAAAGATATCCATTTTAAGAATACGTACAGATTTATTGAAAGGCTGCCATTGACATATCTCCATGTCTTTTCTTTTTCGCCAAGAGAGGGGACTGCAGCATTTGGGCAGAAGGAGACGGTGAATGGCAATGAAAAAGAAGAGAGAAGTAAGACGCTGAGGAATCTTAGTGTTGAGAAAAATATGAATTTTAAGATTGCACATGTTGGAAAAATTGTTGAAGTTCTGATTGAAAATAATAGGGATACGGAGACAGGGCTGCTCAAAGGATATACCGGAAATTACCTGCGGGTTATGATACAGGCTTATGAAAGTTCTTCTTCGTGCATTAATCAGATTGTCAGGGTTCAAATAACAGATGTAACAGGTGATAATTTGTCAGGCGAGTTGTGTGGATGAGGAAAATATTGTTGCGGACTCCATGATAGTATTCATAGTACCCAGGACAAAGACCCTGTCTCCTTCGAAAAGTTTTATCATGTCCTGAGGCAGGTTAAACTTTTCATTATGAATGATGGCAACAACTATTCCGCCCTCTGGAAGAATCAGCTCTAAAGAGGTTTTACTTATTGCAGAGGAGTTTGGTGCAACAATAAACTCTTCGATTGTATATCCTCCGCGTCTCATATATCTTGTTAATTCTTCGAGCTTTGATTTTATCCGCTCTTCTCTTAAAAGGTTTATCTCCTTTTCTATATTGTGAATGTCTGACTTGAGTGATTTGAGTCTGGATATATTGTCTCTGACTTTTTCATGGTCCGCTATTTCAGAAACCGGAAGGGGGTGCAGTTCATGAACAATTTTCCCCGTCTTTATATATATCCTGTCCACTTTCTTCTGGAGTTCAAATATCTGGTAAAGGAGTTTTGCAATCCGGGTGTTCTCGCTCATGGTAATTGCTATTTCCATGAGACTCTTCCTGAGTCCTTCTAAGGATATCCCGAGTTCCTTGTATATCCTGTTCCAGATGAACATTTGTAGAGTATATGATATAGGATTAACAGGGTCAAGCAATATAGCAAAGAACGAAATTAATTGAGCAATAAACGGAAAAAAACGGAATTTATAGCGGGATAAGGAATCTTCTGTGTCTAAAGTTAACATAAATCACTGGCCTTTGGACGAGAGACCGAGGGAAAGGCTTTTGATGGCCGGTCCCGAACATCTTTCAGCCGCACAATTGCTTGCAATTGTGCTCCGTACAGGTAGTGAAGGGAAGAGCGCTTTAGAACTTGCCATGGAGGTTTTACAGCATTACAGTGATTTAAGCGCTATTGCCGGGGCTACCATACACGAGCTCTGTTCCATCAAGGGAATTGGGCCGGCTAAGGCTGCACAAATAAAGGCCGCCATAGAAATCGGTAAAAGGGCATCTTCATTCCCGCTCAACAGGAAGGTTCGCATCCTCTCAAGCAAGGATGTCTATAATGTCTACCGCCATTATTTACCATATTATCAGGGGCTAAAAAAAGAGACCTTCAGATTGCTTATGCTTGATGGAAAGAACAGGATCTTTGCCGACTACCTTGTGTCGGAAGGATGTCTGACATCAAGCATTGTCCATCCGAGGGAGGTCTATATTCAGGCGATAAGGAACTCAGCTGCGTCAGTAATCTTCCTTCATAACCACCCGAGCGGGGATCCGTCACCAAGTCCGGAGGATGTTGATATAACAAAAAGGCTGGTAGCTGCAGGTGATCTAATAGGGATTAAGGTGCTCGATCATATAATCATGGGTGAGAAGGAGTATGTAAGCTTTGCAGACAAGGGACTTTTGTAAGGCAGTGAGTCGAAGAAGCAATGAGTCGCAGAAGCAATAAGCAATGAGTAGTAAAAAGGTTCTTGATTTCAGTATTGCTACTGTATCTCAATAGATATATACTAATTTTCAATGAGTTGAAGGGTTAAAAAGTTTTCACAGGATATCAGGCCAGTCAACCACGGAACCCCTATTAGGAATTAAATTGCAATTTCTCAAGGTAAGAAGCGGTATCAGAAAAAGGATAATACGGTCAATGCTTATTATAAGCATTATGCCGCTTGTAGCCGGTCTTTATCTCACCTATCTCGATGTCAGCAGCGCCCTTCGAAATTCTATAGGGGTATCTTTTCAGGAAGAAGCTAATGAGATTGCCCATAAGATTGAGATGGTAATCAAGGGAGAGACAGTAGAGGTGCAGAGGCTTACGGCATCTGCAGATGTCAGGGATGCAATTAAAAATGCATCTGCACGCAGAAGTGAATTGATTCACTATATCAGGGAATTCAGAAGTTATGATGAAAAGGAGGTCCAGGGCCTCTTAATTGTTGACAGAAACGCTGATTATATTGCCGGTCTCAATGAAGGTTCACGCGATAATTACAGAAATGAGCACTGGTATAATTTTGCATATAATAATGGAGCAGGCAAGATTTATGTTAGCGACCTGAATTTGGATGAAAAGACTGGAAAGTATCTTATGAACATAGCAGCTCCGGTCATGGACCGCGGCATTGCTATTGGCGTCGTTTCCGTCATGTATACTGTAGACGGTCTCCTTGAAATTATAAATAATGTAAGGATCGGCAACACAGGTCATGCAAATCTTGTAGACTCAAAAGGTACTATAATTATGTGTCCGATATTTCCACTTAAAAGTCATCATATAAATAGCGACCTTGTGAGGCTTGTCACAAGTGTTAAGCCAGGATGGGGGGTTGCAAAGGACGATGCTCATGGTGGAAAAGGCTCCATTGTCGGTTTTGCCCCTGTCCTTTCCACACTAAGTCCGGAGGCAGGATGGCTTGATGGTAACAAGTGGTTTGTCTTTCTGAGGCAGAGCCCGGGTGAAATGTACGCCCCGATATACTCCCTTCTTGCAAGGGTCACAATATTTGCATGTGTTCTCGTAGTCTTTCTTGCCCTTACAGCAGTTTATGCAGCGGGAGATATTGTCAAGCCGATTAATGAACTTTATAGAGGTGTAGAGCTTATCGGACAGGGTAAACTGGATCATCGTCTTTATATCAAGACAGATGACGAGATTGAAAAGCTGGCCGATGAGTTCAATAAAATGGCAGAGGAGTTAAAAAAGACCTACACAACCCTTGAGGAAAGGAACAGAGAGCTTGAGACATCAGAAGAGAGGTATAAGGATTTAGTCGAAAATTCCCCTGAAATGATCCATTCTGCTAATGCAGAAAGATATTTTGTCGGGGTGAACAAGACAGAACTCAATACGCTTGGTTACACTATAGAAGAGATGCGCAACAAGAAGCTTGAAGATATAGTTCCTGATGAATATAAAGAACGGATTAGAAAACACCTGGAAAGGGTCATTAAAGAGGGTAAAAGCAGGGTTGAGATACAGTTCATTACCAGTGGTGGTAAAAAAATTGACGTTGAGATATCTGCTACTGCCCTCTACCATCCTATCACAGGCCAGTTTATCAAGACGAGGGCATTTGTCCGTGATATTACTGACAGAAAGAGGCTGGAGAGACATCTGCGGGAATATCATGAGATACTTGAGCATAGGGTGTCAGACAGGACTAAGGAGTTAAGCGAGACAAAGGATTATCTTGAAAACCTGCTGGAAGGGGCAAACGACGTAATCTTCACCCTTAATCAGGATGGTATTATTACCTATGTTAATAAGAAGATAGAGGAATGGGGTTACAGAAAGGAAGAGCTTGTAGGGAGCTCTTTTTTAGGTATTTTGTCGAAGAAGCATAAAGGGGAGAGATTACGAAGGACACTTGCTGAGGGGATCCGGCAGACGTATGAAGTTGAAATTATGGATAAGGTTGACAAGGTGAATAATGCCGTTCTGAGTATTTCGCCGCTAAAAACCGGAGATGAACATATGGCCGGTGTTCTGGTAATTGCAAATGATATTACCGAGAGAAACAGGCTTGAACAGCAGGTTGCACAGGCAGAAAAGATGTCTGCAATAGGTCAGTTGGCCGCCGGTATCGCTCATGAGATAAATAACCCAATTGGAGGTATAATGAACTGCCTCTATAACATCCGCAATAAAAGACTTCCGCAGGGAAGGGAAACGATGTATCTTAAGTCTATGGAAGACGGGATTCAGCGGGTACAGAGGACTGTCGAACAGCTCCTGGATTTTTCACAGCAGCATGAGCCCAGGCTGTTGGCTGTGGACATAAATGGTCTTGTTGATGATGTCATGTCACTAATGAGCTATGCTGTGATACAGAGAAATATCCGTCTCCGAAAAGAATTTGATTCAAGCCTTCCGAAGATGATGATTGATCAGCATAAGATAGGGCAGGTTGTCATGAACATGCTGTTAAATGCCGTTCAGGCGGTGAAGGATGAAGGTGAGGTGGTAGTCAGGACATTTTCTGAGCAGAACTGGTGTTGTATTACTGTTTCTGATAACGGAGGAGGTATACCTTCGTATATACTACCCAGGATATTTGATCCGTTCTTTACTACAAAGGATGTGGGGAAGGGGACAGGTCTTGGCCTGGCAGTAAGTCTTGGCATAGTGGAGAAACACTCAGGTAGGATTGAGGTCAGGAGTGAAGAGGGTAAGGGTGCTGTTTTTACTATTAAGCTTCCTATGAAACAGACATGAGCCAGGGGTATGACAGATTGGATATTATTTTAAAGTGAACCAGGAGTTGTAAGTGTACAAGATACCGGAAGTTCTGATAATTGATGATGAGCCGTTGATGCGCATATCTATAAGCGATGCGCTCAAGGCGGAAGGATATAATGTTGCAAGCGCTGCAACGGGCAGTGATGGATTGAAGGCGATAAAGGATGCATCGTATGATGTTGTGATTACAGACCTTCGGCTGCCGGAAGTGGATGGAGTTCAGATATTGAAGGCCTGCAGACAGATATCTCCCAACACGAAGGTGTTGATGATTACTGCCTATGGCTCAGTGGATACTGCTGTAGAGGCGATGAAGATAGGTGCCTATGACTACATAACAAAGCCGTTTTCTATGGATGAACTTATCCTGACTGTGAAAAGGCTGATCGAGTTGAGAGATCTTGAAGATGAGAATTTATATCTGAAGGATAAGATTGGGGAGAGGTATGACTTTAGCGGAATAATAGGCAGGAGCGAGAAGATGCTGGACATCTTTGAAAAGATTAAGATAATAGCGCCGACAGATACGACGGTACTCATTACAGGGGAAAGCGGTACCGGGAAGGAGCTTGTGGCTAACGCCATGCACTTCAATAGCCTGAGGAAGAACGAGGCGTTCATTAAGGTCAGCTGTGCTGCACTTCCTGAGACTCTTCTTGAAGCTGAATTGTTCGGCCATGAAAGGGGTGCATTTACTGGTGCATTGAAGCTCAAGAAGGGCAGGTTTGAACTTGCACATAAAGGCACGCTTTTTCTTGATGAAATCGGCGAGATAAACCAGACTGTCCAGGTGAAACTGCTACGGGTTCTCCAGGAGCATGAATTTGAAAGGCTTGGAGGTACCAGCACTATCAGCGTAGATGTCAGGATTATAGGTGCAACGCAGAGAGATCTGAAGAAGGAAGTGCAGAAGGGTAATTTCCGGGAGGATCTCTATTACCGTTTGAATGTTGTTCCGGTACAATTGCCTCCATTAAGGGACCGCAAGGAAGATATCCTTCTGTTGATGGAGCATTTCTTGAAAGTATATTCAAAGCAGATGAACAAGCCCTTGAAGGGGATATGTCTGGAGGCAAGAGAATTTATGTTAAAGTACGATTTTCCGGGAAACATCAGGGAGCTTGAGAATGCTGTCAAGAGAGCGGTTACCTTATCGAGGGATAAAGAAATTCAACCATGGGATCTGCCGGAAGATATATGCACCATTTGCAGAGAAAGCGGTAACATGGGAAAGAAGCTCAATTACTCAGAGACCCTTCCAACCGCCATTTCTCTTTTTGAAAAACAATATATCTCAAGGGTTCTTGAGGAGACCAGGGGGAATAAGACCCTCGCCTCTAAAGTCCTTGGTATATCGAGAAAAACCTTATGGGAGAAATCCAGGTCGTATGGTTTAATGAAAAAAGAAGAAGATATTGATGAAAGTGATAACTTGTAAATTGTGTTACAATTGCGTAACATTCCTTGTTTGTCCCCACACCCATCTGATTTATGTGAACATTCCGAATAATAACGATTTCCTATGATTTTCATTACTGAGTAGTTACTCCAGTGTAACTATAAAAAAATGCATCAACATGGGCGAGTAAACCAAATAATATTTAAGTATCAAACAGTTATGAGCGCATATGTAGCTTGGCACCCCTCTTGCAGTTTTCATCAATCGTGCAGATGAGATTATCAGTTTTTTATGTTCAGGCAGAGTTGATCTGGCATTGTTTGACAGGGGGCAGCAATAGATTACAAGCTAATTATATGTCCAATTGATGGGTCTGCATTGAAAGACAAGGCCATTGAAGTGGCGTCATATATAGCCAGAATATCAGGAGCAAAATTGGTATTGCTTAATGTAGTTGAAAAATGGTATCGTTCTGAGCCTATGGTTACCGATTCACCGGAATGGACATCCATTCATGAGGAGTGGCTGGATGAGGGTAGAGAAATCCTGAGTTCTGAGGCAAAAAAACTTGTTGATAGCGGGTTTAACAATATTGAGACTATTCTGAGCGAGGGAGATGCCGCTCACGAGATTGTTGCTGAGGCAATTAAGTCCAGGGCAGACCTGATTGTCATGGCAACGCATCGTTATTCATCAGCAGGAAAATTCTTTTTGGGTAGTATAACAGACAGGGTAACAAAGAAGTCTCCATGTCCGGTATTGTGGGTATTCGGTTGATTTGGAATAACAGGCTGAAATGGTTTGGTCTGTTTTTTAATCTAACAAAATGAAAGGGGGTGTAAGAAGAGAATGGTAAAAACAAACATTGGCGGGAGGTTTGTAGTATTGATGTTTTCAGTGTTCATGGCAGCAGTGTTGTTTGGCATGCCTGTGCTGGTGACAGCCCAGGAGCCGGCTGCAACTGAGGAGGCTGCAGTCGAAGTTGCAGTGGTACAGGGTGATGAAAACATCGGGAAAATGTATTTCACAGGTGAAAAGAGGTTTATGAATGGTGGACCTCCATGTATTTCCTGTCACACTGTGGGCAGCGGTACCCTTGGTGGAGGCACGCTCGGGCCAAACCTGATGCTGCCAAACGAGAAGTACGGAGTTGGTCCTGCTCCACAGAATCCGCTTATTGGTGCAGCATGGATTAACAGTCCAGGCACCCCGATAATGGGGGCAGTCTTCTCAAGAAAGAATGTGACAGATGAAGAAGTTACGCATCTGAAGGCGTATTTCAGTTCACTGCCGGCAGAGCAGTCATCCAAGACCGGGGCGTTTATCGGGATTAGTGCAGCAGGCTTTATTGGTATCCTTATCTTCTTCAGTATTGTATGGAGCGGCAGGTACAGGAAACGCGTTGGCGGAACGGCGCATGAGGCAATTTGGAGGAATTATGGTGGGAAAGGAGGAAAATAATTAAATGGCTACATGGATTCAGGATATAGTTGACCCCTCAAAAAGGGGTTGGGAAGAGTTTTACAGGAACCGTTGGCAGTATGACAAAACTGTCAGAAGCACACACGGTAACAACTGCACAGGTGGATGCAGTTGGATGGTCTATGTTAAAGACGGAATAATAACATGGGAACTTCAGGCTACAGATTATGAGGCAATTGATGATAAGGTGCCGCCTTATGAACCAAGGGGTTGTCAGAGAGGTATTTCCGCATCATGGTATGTTTACAGCCCGGTAAGGGTGAAGTATCCATATATCCGCGGCCCTCTTCTTGATGCATGGAAAGATGCAAGGTCAAAGCATGCAGATCCGGTAGATGCATGGAAGAGTATCGTTGATAATGCTGAACTCCACAAGAAGATCAAATGGTCGAGGGGTAAGGGTGGATTCAGGAGGAGTACATGGGATATGTGCGCTGAGATAATAACAGCTGCACAGATTCATACCATCAAGACATACGGTCCGGACAGAAACATCAGTTTTTCACCTATTCCGGCTATGTCTCAGATAAGTTATTCATCAGGAGCGAGATATCATCAGCTAATGGGTGGTGTAAGTCTGAGCTTCTATGATTACTACACAGATCTGCCAAATTCACATCCTCAGGTCTGGGGTGAGCAGACAGATGTGTGTGAGAGCGCAGACTGGTATAACACCGGTTATGTAGTTATCACAGGCGCAACCCCGAACAGGACCAGGACCGCGGATTGTCATTATGTTTCCGAGCTGCGCATCGGCGGTGCAAAGGTCGTAGTTTGTGCGCCGGATTACTCAGAGGTTGCCAAGTATGCTGATCTCTGGATTCCTGTCAAGACCGGTTCTGATGGCGCTTTATGGATGGGAATCAATCATGTAATAACCAAGGAATTCTATATTGACCGTCAGGTACCGTATTTCATTAATTATGTGAAACAGTACACTGACCTTCCACACCTTATTAAGTTCCGTAAGGCCAAGAACGGTTATGAGGGCGGGCGCCTCCTCAGGGCAAGTGATCTGAAGGAGTATGCCGAGACTGATAACCCTGACTGGAAATTTGCCATGTGGGATACAAAGGCCAACAAGGCAAAGGTTGTATATGGAGGAATGGGTTTCCGTTATCCCAAGAGACATGAGAGTGAGGGTAAGTGGAACACCATGATAAAGGATGAGAAGTCCGGTGAGAAGTTTGATCCTGCACTGACTCTTATTGACAGTAAAGATGGAGCGCTTGAATGTGCATTTTATGAACTGGATACCGGTGAAGTCTACAAGAGACAGGTGCCGTTCAAATATGTAGAGACAAAAGAGGGCAAGATCCCTGTTACTACTATATTTGACCTCTTTGTATCGCATCTTGGTGTTGCTCGTCCGGGACTCAGCGGTGACTTTGCAAGAAACTATGATGATGATAAGGGCTTTTCACCCGCTTGGCAGGAGAAGTATACCGGAATAGGCCGCGACACCATTCTTCAGGTTGCAAGGGAATTTGCATCCAATGCTGAGGTCACAAAGGGACGGTCTATGGTCATCAGCGGTGCGAGCAGTAACCACTGGTACCATTCAGACCTTATCTACAGGTCATTCATTGGTGCGCTTATGTTGTGCGGAAGTATTGGCAGAAACGGCGGCGGGCAGAACCACTATGTGGGACAGGAGAAGCTTGCCGCATTTGACGCATGGGGGCAGTTTGCCCATTCACTCGACTGGATCAGGCCGCCACGTCTTCAGAATACACCAAGTTTCTGGTATATCAATACTCAGATGTGGAAGTATGACTCAAAGATCACGGATTATGTGCCTGTTCCTGATCCGAGTGTCCTTGATTATGAGCATTGCGCTGATTATCAGATCAGGGCAGTCAGGATGGGGCATCTTCCGTGGTATCCTCAGTTTAACAAGAGCAGTATTGCACTGGCTGATGAGGCACAGAAGTCGGGCGCCAAGACAGATGCAGAGATCGTAGATTATACAGTTAAACAGTTGAAGAGCGGCGCACTTCAGTTTGCAGTTGAAGATCCGGATGCTCCGGAGAACTGGCCAAGGGTATGGATGATATGGCGCGGTAATGCACTTGGATCAAGTGCAAGAGGTCAGGAATATTTCTTCAAGTTCCTGCTCGGCACGCATCATAACATGGATTGTACTGAGGTGGCTAAGCCTCATCTGAAAGAGATGAAATACAGGGAGAGTCCGCTTGGTAAACTGGACCTGCTTTGTGATCTCAATATGCGTATGAATACTACACCGACATACTGCGATATCGTAATGCCGGCAGCACACTGGTATGAGAAGGAGGATATCAACTCAACAGATCTTCACTCCTACTATGTGCCAATGGGCGCAGGTGTGCAGCCGAACTGGGAGGCAAAGAGCGACTGGGATGCATTTCAGTTCCTTGCACTTAAGTTCTCCGAGCTTGCAAAGAAGCATCTTCCAAGGCCGATGAAGGACGTTGTTGCAACACCGCTTGCGCATGATTCACCAGGTGAGATTGCACAGCCTGCGCTGAACGGGATTGAAGATTGGAAAAAGGGGCAGTGCGAGGCGATACCTGGAGTGACCATGCCAAACCTCAATGTGGTTACCAGAGATTTTGTAAATCTCTATAACAGGCAGGTTTCAATTGGTCCTAATCAGAAGGGCAAATATGGCTTCCACGGTGTCATGGTGGATGGCAAGAAATACTATGACCAGTACATGGCTAATGAGCATATACGCAAGCATGAGTTTGATGGTGAGAAGTATATCTGCATTAAGGATGCCAAAGAGGTTGCTAATGCGATTATGCATTTTTCGGCGTTGACCAATGGTCAGGTAAATTTTGAGGCATGGGAGATAGAAGAGCACCATACGGGTCTGCATGCAGAGCAGTATGTGGAGGCTAAAGATTCTGCCAAGGCAATATTCGGTGAGGAGATTAAAACAAGCGAACACTGGCACGGTCTCGCTGACGAGCTGGCAGGTCCTACAAAGGATGTGAGGATCTCCTATGAGGATATCGTAGCACAGCCCAAGAGGTGGCTTACCGCTCCAGTCTGGACCGGGATAGTCCTTAATAAGCGTACATACAGCGCTTACTGTCTGCAGACTGAGTACATGATACCATGGAGGACACTGACAGGCCGTCAGCACTTCTATCTGGATCATCCGGAATACTTTAATTTTGGAGAGTCCCTGCCTACTCACAAATACAAGCTGGATCCAAACAAGATGAATGAGCTTGTAAAAAGTGATAAGAGTGGCGCTTTGGTGCTCAATTTTATTACGCCGCATGGTAAGTGGCAGATCCATTCCACTCACTATGACAACCTGAGAATGTTGACTCTCTCACGCGGGGGTAACTCGATCTGGATCAACGACAAGGATGCAGAGAGCGTAGGTATCCAGGACAACGACTGGGTCGAGGCTTATAACGACAATGGTATTTTCTGCTGCAGGTCGGTTGTCAGTGCAAGGATACCATCAGGCGTTGCATTTGCCTATCACTCACAGGAGAGAACTGTTAATGTCCCTAAATCAGAGCAGAGAGAGAAGAGAAGGGGTGGTTTCCATAACAGTCTGACGAGACAGAGACTGAAGCTCCCGACACTGAGTACAGGTGGTTACGGTCAGTTCTCTTATGGATTTAACGCCTGGGGACCAATACCAATCATCAGGGATACAAATGTCCTTGTGAGAAGAATGAAGAATCAGGAGGTGAAGTGGTAATGGACGTCAGATTTCAACTTTCAATGAGCTTTAACCTTGACAAGTGTATCGGATGTCATACTTGCAGCGTTTCCTGCAAGAACGTATGGACATCCCGTCAGGGCGCTGAATATATGTGGTGGAACAACGTGGAGACAAAGCCGGGGACAGGTTATCCTGTAACCTGGGAGGATCAGGAAAGGTACCGAGGCGGATGGGAGCTCAGCGGTGGAAATCTCCGTCTGAAATTGTTAAAGGGGCCTGGCAAGATAAGGACCCTTGCTAATATCTTCTTTCAGCCGAATCTGCCGACTATTGATGATTATTATGAACCTTTTACCTTCGATTATCAGAACCTGTTTAATGCACCGCTTGGTGATGATCAGCCGGTGGCAAGGCCTAAGTCATTAATTACAGGTGAGTTCATGGAAAAGGTATCTCTCGGCCCTAACTGGGACGATGATATGGGCGGTTCGCCTCTGTATGCAACCAATGATCCTAACCTCAGGAATCTATCTGCATCTCAGAAGGAGTTGTTGACCAAGTTTCATAAGCTCTTCTATTTCTATGTGCCGAGGATATGTAACCATTGCCTTAATCCGGGCTGTGTAGCGTCATGTCCTTCAGGTGCATTGTATAAGAGGGGTGAGGATGGAATAGTCCTTCTTGATCAGAATATATGCCGTGCATGGAGATTCTGTGTAAGTGCATGCCCGTATAAAAAGCCATACTACAACTGGGCAAACGGGAAGTCGGAAAAGTGCATATTCTGCTATCCGAGGACAGAGACTGGACAGGCAAATGCATGTGCTCATGCATGTACCGGAAGGATCAGGACAGTCGGTGTTCTGATGTATGACGCAGACAGGATAGAGGATACGGCAAAACTGCCTGAAGACAGGCTGGTTGACGGGATGAGAGACATAATCCTTGATCCTTTTGATCAGAAGGTAATTGATGCTGCCCGCAAGGCTGGTGCAGAAGATAACTGGATAATGGCTGCACAAAGGTCGCCTGCGTACAATCTGTTCAAGAAGTGGAGGATATCTCTCCCGAATCATCCGGAGTTCAGGACACTTCCTATGAACTTCTATATTCCGCCGCTATCGCCTATTCTTCACCAGGCTAAGGCAGACAGGGGAGGATCATTTGATCCTGAGGCCAATGACTTCTTCAATGAGATTGACAAGATGAGGATTCCGGTTAAATATATTGCGAACCTTCTCGCAGCCGGCAATGAGAGTCTTGTTATCGAGTCTCTGAAGAAACAGATGGCAGTCAGGATGTACTGGAGACAGAAGCGTGTGGGTGATGTGGGAGAAGGCGCCGTCAGGAATGCGCTCACGGCAACCGGCCTTTCTGAAGAGGATGTACACGGTATTTACAGAATCAACTCTCTGGCAACATACGCTGAGAGATTTGTAATACCTGAGACTCATCGTGAACATAAGACCGCCGTTGATCCGAGAAACATGTACGAGAAAAGGGGTTCAGTCGGATTTGGTCAGAAGAGAAAGGAGTTCCCTTCAAGGGAGTGGTAAGATATGACAGAGACGCTCACAGGTAAAGATCCTTATTCGCAGCTTGCAGCTCTTCTTGATTATCCGCATGATGATATCAGCGCCAAGATTGAAGAGGCGATTAACATTATCAGCGGTCATACGGAATATCCGAGGGAGGTTTCCGACTCCTTAAAGGAGTTTAAAAAGGAGAATGCAGAAATGAGTCTTGATGATCTGCAGGGTGTATACTCTTATACCTTTGAGATGAGCTCTGATTATTCCCTT
This sequence comes from Nitrospirota bacterium, assembly GCA_020846775.1. Classification (NCBI taxonomy): domain Bacteria; kingdom Pseudomonadati; phylum Nitrospirota; species Nitrospirota bacterium. Next base: position 14,309 of record JADLDG010000035.1, on the reverse strand, counting down.
GACCTGGGTTCCCATATACTTGAAGGTTTTAAAAGGTCTGGAAACCTTGTACACATCAAAACGATGTATAGAAGGTTTGAGTTTCCATTTGAAAGTCTCAGCAAGGGGGAGTTGCCTGATCATCTCCCCCTTGTATTGAGATTTCTTGCCTTTGTAAAGGATGAACAGGTAAAAAAGGATTTCAGAATGGACTTTGTCATCAGGGCCTTGGAAAAACTTAACAAGAACTTTCAACAGAATCAGGACAACCCATACAGACACGTAATTACCGCTGTCTATAAAATTATAGACAGGGATGTAAAGGAGGTTAAATAAACATGTATTCAGTACAAACAGATGTACTTCATTTTATACTGTTTGGAGCTATGCCGTACATACTGCTTTCTATCTGTGTCGTCGGGGCAATATGGCGTTATACATCAAACCGTTATTCATGGTCGAGTCAGTCATCTCAGTTTCTTGAAAACTCAGTTCTGTTTTACGGCTCGTTTCCATGGCACTATGGGATATTAACCATACTTGTAATGCACATTTTCGGACTTTTGTTCCCAAGTGCAATATTGGCATGGAATGGGGTCCCGGTGAGGCTCTATATCCTTGAGCTTTCAGGCCTTGCGCTCGGTTTCCTTGCTTTCTTCGGACTCCTCGTATTCACATACAGGAGACTGACTGATGTCAGGGTAAAGTCCGTTACATCAGGATGGGATGTGCTGGTTCTTATCGTACTCCTCATCCAGGTTGCAACAGGTATCCTTAATGCCATGCTTTACAGATGGGGTTCAAACTGGTATGCGGCTACAGCAGTGCCGTGGATGTGGTCAATCTTTACTTTACAACCTGATCCGACATATGTTTCAGGATTAAGACTGATTACAAAGGTGCATATCTTCAATGCCATGATTTTTATCGCATTGATTCCTTTTACAAGACTTGCTCACTTTGTAGTTATCAGGCCATATGCATACCTTTGGAGACCTTATCAGGTAGTAAGATGGTACAGGAAAGAGGCGCCGGAGAATATAGTACAGTATAAGTAATTCAAGGATAGTGCAGGATATATTAAGCGGGGGTCAGGCTTCCCTGACTCCCGCTTTTTTAATGCCTTTTTATAGTCAGAGAAAACTCTGCAAGTTTCTATTACAGGCAGACAGCCTTATAAAAAGGAGGTGATGTGGAAATCATAACTACGCATGAGTAATTTTGTTTTTATTGTTTTTCCAATAATTTCTTTCTAAATCAAGATTCATCTTGCATAGGATTCAATGAAAAAGGAGTGTGAGAATATGTCTACATGGTTAAAAAGGTGGGAACCTGAAGACCAACAGTTTTGGAAATCGGAAGGGAGTGGACGGGCCTGGGGGACGCTTGCTGTTACTACCTTCAGTCTGTTTTTTTCATTTGCAACATGGTTCGTTATGAGTGTTGTGGCTGTTCGTCTTCCTAACATTGGATTCAAATTTGACACTATGCAGCTTTTCTGGCTTGCGGCTATGCCAGGCCTTGCCGGAGGGTTCTTTCGAACGATACACGCATTCCTGATCCCAATTTTCGGCACAAGGGCTACTATAACAGGTGCTAATTTTGTTAAATTGCTCCCCATGGTCTGGCTTGGGATTGCAGTTATGAACCCGCAGACTCCGTATCTGCATTTTCTGATAATAGCATTCCTTTGCGGCTTTGGAGCAGGAGACTTTTCTTCTTTTATGCCCTCAACAAGCATCTTCTTTCCAAAAAGACTTCAGGGAACTGCTATGGGACTACAGGCAGGCTTGGGAAATCTGGGAGTGAGTGTCACACAGTTTGTAGCTCCCTGGATTATCGGTTTTTCCATCATAGGTGCAATCGGTGCCCCGCAGCTCTTTACTAGTGCCACACCGGTCTTTGATGTGAAGGTTACAAAAGACGCTGGGGTTGTAAAGGATGTCGTTGTTAAGGGGGATCTTGCCAGTCATATAAAGATTGTTAAGAATGAAGCAGGGGCAGTTCAGGATATAATAATTACTGAGCATGAAAGGACAAGAGGAATGCAGGCCAAGATCGAGATGGAAAATGGAGTTGTAACCGACATTACGGTTAAGAAAATTGTCAAAAAGAATCTGTGGCTTCATAATTCATCCTTCTGGTTTATTCCATTCCTCATCATCGCCGGCATTATAAGCTGGTTGTATCTCAGGAGCGTGCCGATGAAGAAGGTCTCTGTCGGGGGTATGATTAAGAATATGACTGACAATAAACATGCCTACTTCTGTACCTGGATATATATCATGACATTCGGTTCATTCGCTGGTTTTGCGGCAACATTCCCTCTTATGATAAAGATTTTGTATGGGAACATCCCAGGCATGGATGCAGCGCTGGCACCTGATCCACTTAAATATGCATTTCTGGGACCGCTAATAGGTTCTGTTATTCGTTTTGCCGGTGGACCCTTATCCGACAAATGGGGAGGGTCACTATTTACAATGATTTCAGGGGCAGGGATAGTCGCGGGGTGTGTTGCACTCGTATACGGCGGATACCTGGCGCCGACCTCACTGGATCAATTCCCGATGTTCTTGTATCTGATGCTGTTTCTCTTCCTCATGGCAGGTATCGGGAATTTTTCAACCTTCCGCCAGTTCCCAATTGCTTTTGCTTTTAATCCGAGAATGGGGGCGCAGATACTTGGCTGGACAGGGGCATGGGCTGCCTATGGACCGTTCATATTCGCCAGCCTGATCGGGAGTTCCATAACCAAATATCAATCAGCAGCGCCATTCTTCACAGGTGTCGCAATTTTCGCTTTTATAGGTACCGCTCTAAACTATTGGTACTATTATCGAGACGGCGCTGAGAGAGGTGATTGGGGTTCTAAGGATACCTGGTGGATCAGGTTATCCGAATCCGAAAAACAGAGCTACATAGCTGCGAATCCATAATCATCCGAACAGATTAAATGGGGACAAGCTTTATATTCTGTCCCCATTTTCTTTTCTTGACTTCATGTAGTAGTAGATTTAAGATAGATATACGGCTGAAATTAAAGGTATGGTGGGTATTTAACGTTAATAACAAAGGAGGTGGGTCATGGCTGAAACAAGTGCATTTGATAAGTTTGGGATTGAATCCATGAAAAGAGAGGAGTTTGATGCTAAGCAGAAATATGTGATTAGTAAGTGTCTTTGCACAACATGTCCTACGTATGTTCAGGGGGATGCCCCTATTGGTTATTGCTTCCCCGCTGTAGGAACCAGCAAAAAAATAAAATGGGAAAAGAATTGTCTGTGTGAAGGGTGTGATATTCACAAAGAACATGAACTGACACACACTTTTTATTGCACCAGGTGTTCTCAGTTATGCCAGGCATACAAGATGGAAATTGGCGCCGGTCACGAGTAAAGATCAACAAATCACAATAAGGGAGGTATGTTTTGGAGATTACAACAATTGAACAGGCGAAAGAAACAATTCTCAAATGGTTAAAGGAAAATCATCATCAGATTGATGAGTTTAAGGATGAAAATGCAAATTTTCATTTTGAAATAGATTTTCCGGTTGGTACAATGAAAAAACAGAGGATTATTCAACCCAAGGATTATCCTCAACTTGTACTGATACTTAATGGAGTTTCTATAGCACCTGAGCATGCAGAGAAACTCAAAAAGATGAAAGAAGGAGAGAGGGAAGAATTCTATAATGAGATAAGGAAAGACCTGATGTTCTCTGAAGTCAGTTATGACCTTAATCTCGATCAGGAGGGAATTGCGAAGCAGGTGCAATTCTCATATGAGTTCTATTTTGACGGACTTACAAAAACTCAGACCTTTAAGGCGCTGCTCTTTAATTACAGGGTGCTGATGTATTTTGTAACAAAATTTAATGATAAATTCGGAGTACCGGAGATGAAAGAGGCTCCTGAAACACTTAATGTTTAATAAGGGGTTAATATAAGATGTCACAAAATTATCTTAGAATCAAATACAGATGTCAGCATCCTGATTGTCAGATAAAGAGCTGCAGGACTGGAGAAATTGACATTAATGAAATGGAATTCATAGAGTTGACTTCATCTGAAGACAAGACATTATTTAAAAGTCCGCGGGGCATCTGCCGCCTTGGATTTGCACAGACATTCAAGGCATTAGAGGTAGGGAATCTAAGTGATATGTCTGAAGACACTTTTATAGAGTCAGGAGAAGAGGAGATCAATCCTGTCTCCATCCTCAGAGAAGAGCATCAGAGGGTGCTCAGGAGACTTGATGTTGTCGAGGATATGATACTCAGAAGAGATATTGATGGACTCTGGGTAACCATGGCTGAGGTTGAGAATGATATAGTACTCCACTCAATCCGTAAAGAAGAAGGTGTCCTCTTTCCTCTGCTCGTTAAGTTGGATCCGGTGAATGAGAAGTATATTGAGATTATAAAGGAGGACCACAGGGAATTGATGGCCCTCCTGCATTCTGTCAGGAATGCAATGTGCGAGGATGACATTCCGGATAATATACTTCGTTCAGCCTTGTCAAATTTAAGAAGTCATATCAGTAAAGAGGATGAAGAGTTTTTTTATATGGTTGAGGAATGCCTTGATGCCGACAGCAGAAGTATCCTTATAGAAGGTATGGACCTGGCTGAGAAGTCTCATGTGTTAATTGCTGCTGGGGAACGTAACCGTGGGGTACATAATCATAGTGATGAGACATTTGATCAAATGAATTACAGAGAGGCCGTACTTACTGCTAAGCAAAATGCCGATAAGGATAATTGTTGCTGAGATGTTCCGAAGAGTATCAACTGCACTTATTTGTGGCGTGCTTTTAATCAGTTGGGCTCATGAATTAAAGGCCGCCACAATCTATGTCAGCGATGATTTTAAAACCATTCAGGATGCAGTAGATAATTCGCACGCTGGTGATAGTATTGTTGTCAGAGAGGGGGAGTATCACGGGAACATAGTGATTACCAAGCCCCTTATCCTTAAATCTGAGAGGGGGCCAGAGAAGACTATAGTACATGCTGCGGATTCATCTGAACCAGTGTTCAGGATCTCTGATGTCAAGGATGTAGTCATTTCCGGTTTTACGTCTACCGATTCATCAGTTGCAGGGATATACCTCAATAACTCAGTCAATATTGAAATAAGTGACAATAAGGCTGTTAATAACCGTAACGGCATAGCCCTAATTTCTTCCAATAGTAATAAGTTGACTAATAATAAGAGTAACTTGAATAAACTTTCAGGCATCTATCTGGAATCGTCTAATAATAACGAGCTTGAGCGGAATGAGACAAACTCGAACAGGGAAAAAGGGATATTTCTAAACTCATCTAATAACAATAACATTGTCAGCAATGTTTCAAACCGTAATGAGTGGAATGGCATTACTTTATGGGTTTCAAACAACAATAGAGTTGAAAAGAACGAAGTTATGAGAAACACATACAGTATTATTGTCAGTGGTTCAATGGGGAATATATTGAATGATAATTATACATGGACGAACCTTTATATAATACTTCCAATACTCCTTTTATATACAGGAGTTGTTTTGTTCTTTATTCAACGAAAGATATATAGTCTTATTTACAGCGGATGATGACAAACCTATATAGAATATTTGATTTTAATACAATCGTGGCATCAGTAGGAATGGTCCTGGCAACTATGAGTTTCATGACGGGATTGCAGACCGTAAAAAGGGACAGAGAGGCTGCCGTCATGATGGCGAAGTTGCATAGATTTGATGGATATTTAACCTGCCTCATCTATATTGCTGTCGCAGGACTCTCATTGAGTTATAGCGGTCTGACTTTGTGGCCTGTAGTCGGTTGGATCTCCGGTCTTGTATTAATAATAGTGAAGATACTGGTGGTTAGAAACAGAAAATATTCAAAGTACAGCAGCCGGATCGGGATGATGCTTTTCTTATCGTGGTTGTTTATTATCTATCAACATATCATCTGATGTCTGCTTATTGCAGCCTTATCCCTGTATCAACTTCCTCCGCGTGACTACCATAGCGAAGCTTGAGGTGGCCGAATTCATCCACGCAGAATATTACTTTCGTATGGTCTTCTATCGGTTCATCATAATTAAGTGTTATGATCCTCAATTCCTTTAAAACCATGTCATCTGACGGCTTTATTACCTGTTTAATGAATTCCATACTGCCTTCTTTTTCCCATCTCCTGACGATATATTTATCAGGTACCTCGAAGAGTTCTATATAGATCTGTCTCTGCTCCCCAAGTGTCTTTGCCGGCGAGAGCCTGAATGTCTTCTCGAAAGGATATGACTCTCCCTTTTCAAAGATAATCTCGCAGGCGAACGGTACATCCTTTTCCCTGGTCTTGTAACGGATTGCGTAGGCCAGCCTGAGGTGTTTGTCGCTGACCCTCCTTGTAGCATACATGGCAGCTCCGACAGCTACTGCTGTAAATGGGCTGTGATTGTATATTCCATTCTGCTTGTGAAGGTCAGGGAATAGCGCTTCAATCTTCTCTCTGAATGAAGGTATCTGTGATGTGCCTCCTGTTAGCAATACAGCCTCTATCTGCTCCTTTTTTACTCCAACCTTGGCGGCCTTCCAGAGTACATATGATATAGTCCTGTCAATTGAGTTGTAAAAACCATGGTGATTAAGAATATCTTCCATATCATTTCTGGTTACGTGGCATACATCATAGTTTTGCCAAACGAATGGCACCTCCCTGTTATTAGACAAGGCTATTTTAATCTCTTCTGCCTTTTCAATTAAATCTCCCGAAGGGGTGTCTCCCTCTCTATTAAGTTTTTTATGTAAATACTCAGCAATCCACATATCTATATCGTGTCCGCCGAGGACCTTGGACCTGTCAGGCTTGGCAACGACATGGGCTTCGTTTATGTTCAGACGTACAATGATCACATCAAGAGTGCTGCCGCCGAAGTCTATAAGGAGAACAACCTTGTCATCCTTTTCAGCCATTTGATAGCCGAGCGCTGCGGCAAGCGGTTCTTCAAGAATTTCTATGTCTACACCCTTTATTGTCCGTGAGACTATTTTTTTCAATGCCTTACTATAGTCAGGAAAGCCAATCGGGGCAGTTATATATAATTTGTCTGTGAGGGTATTTGAGAATACGGAAAGCCAGACAGGCCGTTTAGCCTCGCCTTTAAGATGCTTATAAAGTGAGGATAAATACCTCTCCATGTGTTTTTCTCCATTAGGAAGCCCTTCAAGAAGAAGCCTCTTGAAATTTGATGCAGTGTTATCGCTCCCGGCTGCCTTCCCAATGGCATCTGTCGTCAGGTTGAGAAGGGTAGGGATTATAGGTATTTCATCATAGTGACGTGCGATATCATTTAAATTTATAAATTCAGGCTGCATGTCCCACCTGCGTTTCATGATTACAGTGTTAGTTGCGCCAAGATCAATAGACATACATTCTTTGATTGCACTTCCTGCTATATGCCCCATGGCTGATTGAGTTTCTCTGGAATGATAATACTCCCCGGCAAATTCAGGCCGTTCAATTTCGCATCCATGAAAATTATTTTTGAGTCCTTCGAGATGCTCCACTATCTTGCTGACAGCAAGTCTGAGCGCCTTAGGGCGGATCCAGACGTGGGTATATGGCTTTAGTACCTCTATAAGTCTTATATCATTTAATAATAGACCAAAATGCTCAAGATCTTTGGCAAGTATATGGGCATATTTGTCCTTTGTAAATTTTGATTTTTTGGAGTCGTCAACACTTTTATCATCCATTAGAAGAATGAAATCAATGACCTCCATAGGAGTAATATCCTTTATCCTGCTTTGGACAGTATAGAAGTCAAGAATATTTACTAATGCAGTCTTTAATTGCTCAAAAAAGTCTGCAGTCTTTGGAAACAGCTTAAGTACATCTATCAGTGCATTAATCCTCGCATGGGGATCTTCTATCGCAGATGCGGCCTTGTATGCCTCTGACATTGTATGTTTGTACAATGTTGTTAACTCGTGTGACCCCATGAGCTCTTCAGCTATATAACAAAGTGCATACTTTCTGTAATAAGGTTCGTCAATCGTAACGGCCGCAGCTATAGCGAGCATGATAGCATCTTTGAAAAGGTTTAAGAATTCTCCTGTCTTCGGGATCTCTTTTGCAATGCCAAGCAGGGTATACTGTCTGTAGAATTCATAGTCACTGCTCTTTGGCAGTGTCTTTGCTATCTGTTTCAGCCTTAGTTGGTCATATTGCGCCTGACTGGCATTGGTCGCAAGATTAAGAGCAAGTTTAAAAGCCCTTAAACGGAGATTATTGTATTCCTGCGTCCCGGGTATCTCATCCACCAGGCTTAACAGTGCATGTATCCTGTACTGTTGATCCTTTATCTCATCTGCCGCCTTAATAGCACAAGTCATGGCCTCGATAAAAAGGGGTTTAAAATCCTCTTTGTCAGTAAGGCTATGTATTATATCGAGAAGTGCATGTTTTCTTGATCTGGCTTCTTCAATTGCATTTGCAGCCCGTACAGACTGTGACAATACCTCAAAGTTCAGATGGTGGAATTCTACTGACTTGGGTAACTCACGGGCGATGGCAAGAAGAAGCCATTTTCGCTCTGAGGGGTTATCAATCCGGTTAGTTAATGAAACACATAGCTGGTATCCCGCCATGGATTCAATTTTCTTTGGTATGTCTTTAATACAGTTCACGCATTGGGACAAAATCCTTTTCCTGGACTCCGGTTCCATTACGTCTTCGATCCTTGGGAATGTCTCAAGTATACAGGCTATATTTTTATCTTCTTTGTCCATTATGCCACCTTACTGAAACCTGTCTGTGTAATTGTGCCCTCAGGACCTACTATCAACTCAATTTTTCCAGGCATGACCAAGTCCTTTTCCGTGTATCTGTTGCTCAGGAAGTGCAGCCTCTGATTAGTTGATCCACGGGCAAGCATGGTAGGTTCTATCTTTGTTTCATCGAATCTCCCGTCAATGAGCACGTCTGTATAGCTGAAAATAGTTCTGCATATGGTTGAGGCTGCAAGCATTTCATATTCGAATCCGGTATAAACAACAGTTGAGAGGCCGTAGTCTTCCCTGGCGCTTCTAAGGAGTTGTAACAGCCCCCTTCGCTGATAAAATGGATCACCGCCGCTTACAGTAAGACCCTCAATACCAGGACGGTAGAACTTTGTAAATATGGTTCCGGGATGATATTCAGCAATCCGGATGAAAGGATGTGTCTCCGGATTAAAACATCCGGCACATTTGTTTCTGCAGCCCTGAAAGAAAACAACCATTCTTTTACCGGGGCCGTTTATCCTTGATACAGGTATTACTGAATGTACGTTAATGATAACATCATGATTCATTTGAACACTGTCTATTGGCTATATTAATCCCTGTCAATTCTCAAACTCTTGTCAAGGGCTATTTCAGTCTCATCCTTTACATCCATCTTCTCAACACTTCCCAGGAGATCTTTCAATTTGTCCGCAACTTCCATGCAGTCCTTAAATACCGAGGAGTCTACCTCTACCTTCCCGTCCTTGGTAATCCGTATCTTAATCTGTTTGTCCATAGTTTATACTCTCGAAGATATTGCGCCAGGTTTAATCTTAACAACCTGTCATTTGAACCTGGTTCAGAGTCTCTCCTAAATATTACCCTTTCAGCATAATAACTATTTCGCCGGCCTCTTCTGTCTCCTTTGCGATCTCAAAATCAAGAGGCAGGTTGTCTTTAATAGATTCATAAGCATATAACTGCTTCATACGGTCACTGATCTCACGGGCAGGTCGGGAGATTCCGCCGATCTCGAAATTGCTGTTTTCGTTTGCCCTGCTTACAGTAACAATCTCTCCGCCCCTGTCTACCTCAATCTTTTCCTTTTTTTTGTTTACCACATAGCTGGTTATCTCACCCTTGCGCTGCATCTCTGCAAGTGCAGCTATTACATACTTTTTCTTGGATAATTCAGTTTTAATTACACAATAAAATGACATTGTCCGATCCCTGTTTTGATCCTTAATTCAATAGTTGATGACTGCTGAAAAATTTTATCAGCGCCTCTCCATTTAACAGCACATCTTTCTCTAATTCTTTAACAAGGCTCATTATAACTTCACTGTTCTTTTTTATTACAGCTTCTGTCTCTGCCTTTGCACCCTCAAGTATTTTTTGTACGTCGTCAAATATCTCTTTGCCTGATGTCAGTGCAAAGTCCTGAAGTGCTATAAGACTGGTGTTCTTTATTATGTCACCAAAGCCGAACTCAACGACCATCTTTCTTGCGATAACAGTTGCTGCAATCAGGTCGTGTGATGCGCCAACCGTCTTGGAGTCAAATCCAATAATCTCCTCTTCAGCTACCATGCCTGAAAGTATGATCCCGATCTCTTTCTCAAGCTCTTTTTTGGTAAAAGTATGTTCCAGTGAATCCGTATGAGGCAGATAGACTGTGTAATCCTTGTATGTGTCCAGGCTGATGTATACAGGAGTTTTCCGGAAATGGTGCCACATCATGATCGTGTGAGACGCCTCGTGAATGGCAATATTCCTCTTTTCCTGAGCTCCAAGATTTTCTACCCTCTGCAGGAAAAGGGAGCGGGAAGCAGGTCTCGCCCTCCTGTGACTCCATTTTCTCAGCTCGTCTATCTCTTCCTTTTTAAGGATTGAAAGCGGTGTTATACTCCTGATAGAAGAAAGAACTGTAGCCTTATTCACATCGAGACCGGAAAGTTCGCTGATCGTCTCTTCAGCAGCTTCATCCCCTTTGCCTTCATGTATCCTGTTAAAGGTAGTTACAATGGAATCCTTCACCGCCTGTTCTATCTCTGCACCCGTATAACCATGGCTGTTCTGGGCATACTCCCTTAAATCAGCCGGTATCGTCTTCTGTCCCCTGCTCTCCATATGGATCTTGAATATCTCTTCTCTCTCTTCGACACTTGGAAGGTCTACGAAAAATACCTCATCATACCTCCCTTTCCTCCATAACTCCGGAGGCAGGTTTTTTGGTTCATTCGCAGTTGCTATAACGAACACAGGCTTTTCTTTTTCCTGAAGCCACGTAACAAATGTTCCAAAAACCCTGAGCTGCGTCCCGGAATCTCCCTGATATCCTCCCACTCCTCCAAATGCCTTGTCAATCTCGTCAATCCAGAGAATGCAGGGGCTCACGGCCTCGGCAAGCTGGATGCATTTTCTTATATTCTTTTCAGATTCACCAACTGTAGACCCAAACAATCTTCCGACATCAAGTCTTAGCAGAGGAAGGTTCCATATTCCTGCAAGGGCCTTACAGCAAAGACTCTTTCCGGAACCAGGGACGCCGATTAACAGTAGCCCCCTCGGGATATCAAGTCCGAGGGTGTCAATCCTCTCCTTGCTGAGACGAAACACATGTTCCCTTTCTATAAACCATTTCTTGATCTCTCCCAAGCCGCCTATATGTTCAATAGTTTCCTTGTGAGTATAATAATCCAGTGTCTTCTGTTTTTTTATTATCTGTTGCTTCTCTTCCTGGATAAATGCTATGCAGTCTTCAGTAAGTTTTCCGTTATTCTGGGTGATGGCCTTTCTTACTACCCTTCGGATGTTGTCCATGGAAAGTCCCTGAAGCGATTTATATAATATTGCCCTGGTTGAGGGAAACCATTTCTCTGGAATGAGCTTGCCAAAAGTGGTTGTAACAATCTCCTCAATCTCGTCATAGTCAGGAAGTGATAATTCTATTACCACTATATCTTCGTCCAGTTCTGGAGGTATTTCCGTGAGTGTTGGAGAGAGTATGCATACGGTATTAAGTGGCTGATTCTCATCTATAATGGCTGGCAGATCCCTGAATTTGCGGAGAAATTCATGGGAGTGAAAATATCCTGAGATGTCTTTCAATAGAAAGAGATTGTTATCGTTCTGACCCTTGGAGATCTTTTCATCAATTGTTGTCAGCACCTTTTCCCTTCCAAGCGCCTCCCATTTTTTCTTTTCTCCGCTGTAAAGCCCCCTTGATACAGACCAGCACCAGTATTTAAAATCAGTCTCAGCAGCCAGACCTTCAAGGAGCTTTTCAACCCGTCTTTCTTCAAATGAGACCAGCCATAAGACAGGATATCTTGCCTCAACGTGAATCTTTATCTCATTCTTGAATTCTTTTGCGATCATATATGAATTCCACCTCTCTGCTCACGATACGAATATGAATGAAGATGCAACTTTATTATATCACAACTTATAATAGCTTCCAATACAACCCCCCTATTAATTATCCGAAAATATATTATCCGCATGAAACTATATAAAGCGACCTTAATAACTTCTCATTATCATCGTATCGTCATTCCTGCCCCGTATCAAGTACGGGGTAAACTCCGGCAGGAGTCCATACAGATACACTGGATTCCCACTTTCGCGGGAATGACAATACATTTGAATAATGCGCAATTATTTATGACGTCATAGATAAATATATGTGTCAGGACTAATAATCTATGCCCTTTTGAGGTTCTATTCCCAGTGAAAATGAATGCTTGATTTCTTTCATCTCTGTAACTGTATGTGCCTTTTCTATCACCTCCTGATGTGCACCCCGGCCTGTCAGAATGAGGTGCATAAATTCGGGTTTAGTATCTATCAGATCAAGGATTTGAGACAGGTCCACAAGCCCGAGATCAATGGCATTGTGTATTTCATCGAGTATCAGTATGTCAATGGTTCCTGATGCCATCTTTCCCATTGCGAGAATTAATCCATTCTGAGCGCTTGTCCTGTGTTCTTCAAAGGAATAAGGGCTGCTTCCTATATTTACAAATCCTCTGCCTGTCACATGAATTTCAATTTCTGGGCTCAGCCTCTTGATGCCATCAAACTCTCCGGAGTATAAATCACCTTTTATGAAGCATGTAACGCAGACCCTCATCTTATAACCTGCAGCCCGCAGTGCCATACCGAGCGCAGATGTCGTTTTCCCCTTACCATTGCCAGTGATGACTATCACAAGGCCTGTCTTATGTTTTGGCTCAAGAAATTTAACCTGAAATCCCCCCTTCCTGTCAGTTACACTTTCTGATCAAGGTTCACCAGCTATGTTTCTCTTGACGGGCATATATCATATAGTATGCACTTGCTGTGTTTAGGCTTCTTAGCATGACATATTGCCCTGCCATGTGATATCAGCAAATGAGTTAAATTTCCCCATTCCCGTTGTTTTGTAATCCCCATAAGGTCCTTCTCTATCCGTACCGGATCATTATATTCTGTGAGACCCAGCCTGTATGATACCCTCTTGACATGGGTATCAACGGCAATGCCCTCATTTATCCTGAATGCATTGTACAGGATTATATTTGCCGTCTTGCGTGCCACACCGGGGAGTAATGTAAGTTCTTCCAAAGTTGATGGGACCTCTCCGGAAAACTTATCTATTAACATGCTGGCTGAGGCCTGTATGTTTCTCGCCTTAGTTTTATAAAAGTTGACAGAGCTTATGTCCTTTTGAAAAATATCTCCGGGTGCTTTTGCATAATCTCTGATCGTTTTATATTTGTTAAAAAGACCCTCAGTGACTTTATTGACCTGAATATCTGTGGTCTGAGCAGAGAGTATGGTGGCGACGAGAAGCTCGAATGGTGTATTAAATTTTAGTTCTGTTCCAGGCTCAGGATACTCAAGCTTCAGACGGCGAAGGATTTCTGAAACCTTTTCACTCGCATTCATGTAACGAATTCCTGCATTGGCAACTGACTACTTATAGTGCTACTTTAGCAGTATAATATTTTATCTGTCAACTGATATTTCCATATGCTTTTTAGCCGGGTTTATCTTCGTGATCATGGAAAATACCCAACCAAAACAATTATTCTGAAGATATAAACTTCGAGTCATTTTGTGTTTGTCCGTCATAAACTGGCGGTATATCTTCTTTCATCTGATAAAATTATTGTATTATATCAAAAAGTTATCAATAAAAAGGGTGAAGAGGTAATCAGGATTATTGGTATTCAATTGAGATTATAGATAATATGGAGATTAGAATTGAAGGTGATTATATAATTCAGACCCTGGTTTCTCAGTAAAGTACCCAATAATATTTCTTGACACATTAAGAAATGTTAAATATAATGCAAATCAAACTAGCGGATACGCTGAATGGTTTTTGTGTTCTCAAGAGAAACCAGTTAGATTATAAGCCAGTCATCAAAATGATGACGGGCTTTTTTTATTTCAAGAGGAGGAAGTCATGACAAGACAAGAAGCAAAGATTATGTGGACAAAGACAGATGAGGCGCCGGCTCTTGCTACGTATTCGCTGTTGCCTATAGTACAGGCATTTACGAAGGCAGCCGGGGTGGT